>CAYZKE010000388.1:3494-3788 GCA_964478505.1 uncultured Loktanella sp. | reverse complement strand
GTGCGCGGCATATCCGCAGCCAGCGCCAGAATACGCCCCGAGTAGAGTTTGATCAGATCGTTTTCCGCCGACATCGCGTTGCCCTTTTTCTTGCACCCCATTAGATAGTGCGGGCCGCCCCGCTTGCAAAGGTTTTTGATATGCCCTTCGATCCCGCAACCCTGCTTTATAACGACGCAGGCCTGATCCCCGCGATTGCGCAGGACGCTGCAACCGGTGAGGTGCTGATGATGGCGTGGATGAACGCCGCAGCCGTGGCGCAGACGCTTGAAACGGGGCGCGTCACCTATTGGT
>CAYZKE010000388.1:0-3382 GCA_964478505.1 uncultured Loktanella sp. | reverse complement strand
CCAGCCGATCATGGTCTTGATATCTGCGGGCGTCGCACCTTCGGCACGGTAACGGGCCAGCGCCTTTGAATGATCAATCTTTGCAAGCCGTTTGCCATCCGCGTCCGTAATCAGCGCGTGGTGATAATAGACCGGCGTCGGATAGTCCAGCACGGCCTGCATAAGCACATGCAGCGGCGTCAGATCGTAAAGGTCCATGCCCCGCACCACATGCGTAATCCCTTGCAGCGCATCATCGACGACGCAGGCAAGGTGATAGGCCGGATCGCCCGTATCCTTGCGCCGCAGGATCGGATCGCCAATGGTGTTGATCAGGGTGTCGTTGGTGATCTTGATCAGATCTGGCGCGCCGGTCCCGATTTCAAGATACGCGAGCGGGCCATCAACCCGTGCTAAAACCTTGGAAATATCCAACCGCAGACCATCGGCGGCCTGTGCATCACCCATTTTGCGGTGGCGACAGGTGCCAGGATAAACCAACCCGTCGGCCCCCGGCACTGCTCCTGCATCCGCAATCTGGCGGCGTGTGCAACTGCACGGATAGATCAGACCCGCTTTGCCAAGGCGGTCCAGAACGGTGTTATATTCCGCGTAATGGTCGGACTGGCGGCGCACCGGTGTTGGCCATGTCAGGCCAAGCCACGCAAGATCATCATATATACCCGCCTCATGTTCGGGGCGCACCCGCGTGCTGTCGGTATCTTCGATCCGCAGTAAGGCGGTGCCGCCCATATCACGCGCAACCTGCCAGACGGTCAAAGCCGAATAGGCGTGTCCAAGATGCAAAGGGCCGGTGGGCGAGGGGGCAAACCGCGTCAGCACGCTATTCGGCGGCGTCCAGCATCGTCTGGCCCAGCCACGCCTGCCAGTCGATCTTGGCGCGGTCGGTATAGGCTTTGTAGCGCTCTTTGCGGCCACGACGTCCGCTTTTCACCCCGTCAAGAGGCGGGAACAGCCCGAAATTCACGTTCATCGGCTGGAATGTCTTGGCCTCGGCCCCGCCGGTGATATGCGTGACAAGCGCACCCATTGCAGTGGTGTTTGGTACCGGCGCAAGGCTGCGCCCCGTCATTTCCGCCACTGCCATCCGTCCCGCCAGAAGGCCCATTGCAGCGCTTTCGACATAACCTTCGACGCCGGTAATCTGGCCTGCAAAGCGGATATTCGGGCGGCTGCGCAGGCGCATCTGTTCGTCCAGCAAGGTGGGCGAGTTGATGAATGTGTTACGATGGATGCCGCCAAGACGCGCGAATTCCGCATTCTCAAGGCCGGGAATCATTTTGAAAACAGCCTTCTGCGCGCCATACTTCATCTTGGTCTGAAAGCCCACGATGTTATAGAGCGTGCCCAAGGCGTTATCGCGGCGCAGTTGCACCACCGCATAGGGCTTGTTTTGCGGATCATGGGCGTTGGTCAGTCCGACAGGTTTCATCGGCCCAAAGCGCAGGGTTTCGGGGCCACGTTCGGCCATCACCTCGATCGGCAGACAGCCGTCAAAGTAGCCAGCGGTTTCGCCTTCCTTGAATTCGGTCTTTTCGGCGTCCAAGAGCGCATCAATAAACGCTTCATACTGGGCCTTGGCCATCGGGCAATTCAGGTATGCCGTGCGTTCCGCCTCGGTCTCGCCCTTGTCATAGCGCGACTGCATCCACGCCACATCCATGTTGATGCTCTCGTGATAAACAATTGGCGCAATCGCATCGAAGAAGGCAAGCGCCTCGGCGCTGGTTTCGGCTTGAATGGCCTCAGCAAGAGCGCCCGACGTCAGGGGACCTGTCGCGATGATCCAGTTCCCACTTTCAGGGAGTTCGGTAATCTCTTCATAAGACACAGAAATATTCGGATGTGACTTGAGCGCCGTTGTCACGCTTTCCGCGAACGGATCACGGTCCACCGCCAGCGCGCCACCCGCAGGCAGGCGGTGTTTATGGGCGGTCTGCATGATCAGACCATCCGCCTGCATCATTTCCCAGTGCAGCAATCCAACGGCATTCTGTTCATGGTCATCCGAGCGGAATGAATTGGAACAGACCATTTCGCCAAGGTTGCCCGTACGATGTGCAAAGGTTTCCACCTTGGGGCGCATTTCGTGAATGACAACTTTCAGGCCCGCGTTCGCCGCCTGCCAGGCTGCCTCTGATCCGGCCATGCCGCCGCCGATGATATTGAGTGTTTTATCCATATGCGTGATCTAATCCGCAGCCCCGCAAAAGAAAAGGCCCGCGACAAACTGCGGGCCTTTTGGTTGGTCTTTTGTAGTTGATTAGCCGCCGTAAGAGAACAGAGACCGCGCATCAAAAAGGGCACCACCGGCAAAGTCATATTGGGCACCAATGGTGATGTATTCGCTGTCATCAAGCCCAACAACCCGCGTCATAGGTTCATCGCTATCACCGAACGCACGGATGCGACCTGCCTTAGCATAAACTGAAGCGCCCTCGACAAAACTGTAACGGGCTGTCAAGGCCGTATCAGTGATATTCGCGTCGACGATCTCAAGTGTGCTGACCTCTTGCAGGAAGTCTTCGACTTTATACGCTTGATAATCCAACCCCAGCGAAACCCCTGCGCCAACAAAGAATTCGAATGACAGGCCAGATGTGCTGCGGACGTTATTGGGACCAAAGAGGTCACTATCTGCTGCACCAAAAAAAGCCTCAAACGAAGACGTTGCGCTCCTGTAAGCGGCTTCCAATCCATAAAGCGTAGTTTCAAAATCACCATTCTGATCGAGTGAATAGTAAACGCCAAATGCCGCACCTGCATCGCTTACGTACATACCGCGTGCTGTCGCAACAAAAATATCTTCGTCGAAGTCGTCACTCGTGATGCTTTCTAAGCTTCCCCCGATTGCAATTGTCGGCGTGATCCCAAAATCTATGCCTGCGGCAACGCTCGTGAGATCAAAGTCTCCTGTGAAGTCTCCTTCTATATTCTGATATGCAGCAGAGACCGTTGCACCATTGATCTGTTGGGCCAAAGCGGGCGAAGCGGCAATGATTGAAGTGGTGATAATAAAAAAAATCTGCGTTTTCATAACGTTGACTTCCATAAGGGTAACTGCGTTTTTGATAGCCAAGCAGGGGTTGCACCTCAACGGACAGCGCATCTAAAAGTTGCGCTGTCGCCGATTAGACACACCCAATTTGATGACACTACCGCAATGTCCAAGTGTGAAGCGTTATTCTGTGACGGGCGTTTCGTCTTCTTCGCCCTGGTCGGCAATCCAGGCCACGCTGACCACCGTTTCGCCCTTTCCGGTGTCGAACACTTTGACGCCACCAGCCCCGCGCGAGCGGAAGGAAATCCCTTCAACCGGCACGCGGATCGACTGACCCGTCGAGGTGACCAGCATGATCTGGTCGGACATTTCCACAGGGAA
>CAYZKE010000387.1:0-3789 GCA_964478505.1 uncultured Loktanella sp. | reverse complement strand
AAGTAGCGAAAGGGAGAGCGTTTTGTCATCCAAAGAGGCTAGGGGCGTGTCCTGTCCGCCTCAAGCGGGTTTTGTCTGACAGCGCCCACGCGAGAATTCAGGGCAAAACGGACATGGGAAAATGAGACTGGGGTTAGTGGCGGACTGGGGAGCCGCCATTTTTCGATTATTATCCTTTGCAATCAAATTCATGAGTCGCGTTAGAGCCATATTTTACGGGGCTTTACTCCACATAACACCTATGCAGGGTTGTGCAATCCGATGCATCCAGTTACATCCTTTATGTGGGGTAGGATGTAGGATAAATTTCAATGCCAAAGATTGCCGCCGAACTGACTGCGCTGGAAGTGAAGCGCCTGACCAATCCGGGGGGGCATCGCAACATTTTGTTTGCGGTTGGTGGCGTGCCGGGGCTTCACCTGCAAATCACACCGAACGGCGGACGGTCATGGGTGCTGCGCGCAAAGGTTGGAACAATGCGTCGTGATATCGGCTTGGGAGGCTTTCCCGGCGTGACGCTCTCACAGGCGCGCGACAAGGCCCGCGAGGCACGCGCCAAGATTGAAGGCGGTATTGACCCGGTTGAGGAACGCAAAGCCGCCAAGGCCGCGCTGGTCGCTGCTCAGCGCCGGGGCCTGACCTTTGCCGATGCGGTGGACAGATGCCTTGCCGGAAAACTTGACGCCTTCAAGAACCCCAAGCACCGCCAGCAATGGGAAAACACCCTTGCGACCTATGCCAGCCCCGAACTGGGCAAGATGCTGGTGCAGGATATCACGACGCAAGACGTTCTGCGCGCGCTGCAACCCATCTGGGCAGATAAGACTGAAACAGCAAAGCGTGTGCGAGGTCGGATCGAGGCCGTTCTAAGCTGGGCAACGGTCGCAGGCCATCGGACAGGCGACAATCCGGCGCGCTGGGCGGGCAACCTGAAAGAACTACTCCCAGCCCCGTCCAAGGTCGCCACAGAAGGCAACCACCCCGCCTTAGCCTTGGATGATGCACCGCGCTGGTTTGCCGCCTTACAGACCCGCGAAGGGTTCGGGGCGCGTGCGTTGGAGTTTCTGTCTCTTACCGCCACGCGGTCGCAAGAGGTGAGGGGCGCGCGATGGGATGAAATTGACTTGGACAAGGCGCTGTGGGTCATTCCCGGCACCCGCATAAAGATGGGCAAGGAACACCGCATCCCGCTTTCTGCGCGCGCTGTGGCGCTTCTGGAGGTATTGCCAAAGCTAGATGATAACCCGCTGGTGTTTCCAGCGGCACGCGGTGGGCAATTGTCGGACATGACACTATCCGCAACCATGAAGAACCGCAGCCGCGCCCCGCCGTGCCGCATGGCCTTCGCAGCACTTTCCGCGACTGGGTGGGGGAGCGCACGACCTATCCAGGCGATATAGCAGAGGTCGCATTGGCGCATAAAATCAGCAATGCAGTCGAGGCCAGCTATAGGCGGGGCGATATGGTGGAAAAGCGCCGCCGGATGATGGCAGATTGGGCAGTGTTCATCGCAGGGGAGGTAGGTGGTGGGAAAGTTGTGAGGATTGGCGCGTGAAACACACCGAACAAACGCGAAAAGTAATCGTACAATCCGTTGAGATTAAACACCTTTCCCAAGATGATCCCTTCTTCCCAAAATATCGCTTTGAACCGGGAACAGAGTTGCCGCCAGAAATCTGGCTTGTGTGCGTTTCTTTTCGTGATGGGATGAAGCCGAAAGATTCAACAACACATATTTGTAGATCAAAACAAGAAGCCGATGAGCTGACCGCAACCTTCAAGGTTGGGGGCGAAATGAAGTCTTTTGTGCAATCGCTTTGGGATACCTTAGGCTTAGACGTGCTTCGAGATTCAATAGATCGCGGTTTCGTTCCCATGATGGGACCTGACGAAGACAGATATCTAGTCTGGCAGACCTTGGTTGATGCCGAGGTTTTATCGGAGAATGGCGTCGATCCATCATCAAGGGTATTGCAATTCTTGGGACAAGAGAGGGTCGATAAACTGCGGCTGATGCACCCAGAAAACTGGACCGCTGCTGCCGAATTTGAATTTTGCTGGCAAAACTATCATCATTCATCTGCTGTTTTCATAGCAGCCGCATGCAACTTTAAATACTATATTGAGCAGGACGAATATGCTGCTGGTTACCTTTTGCGCGATTTGGAAATACTTGTTCATGGAGTAGAGGCCGAAGCTACCAAAGCGCAAGAAATGCGTCAAAGAGCTGGTGGGGCTGGTGGGAAGACTTCAAGTGTTGCTCGAAACAAACGCCGCACCGATTTGTTCGAAAAGATTGAAGCCCTAGCAAGCCGAAGCCCAGACATGGTTAGGCTTGGACCAGAAACCATAGTGAGAATAGCTTTAGAAGACTGTGAAAGGGATAATCCGGCTTTGTGGAGCCAAGGTAAGGGGCAAGCGCAAGAATATTTGGGTGAAATCCGGCGGGGCGAAGCAGGGAACGACATGAAAGCGCGATATCATGCGCAATTTGTGACCAAACCGCCTAAGCAGTTTTAGTAATTCTGGGAAACCCCTTGGGCAGCTAGCTCGATTTCATTATCCGCCTAAGCCCCTGTTTATCAATATTCATTTCATTTTCAGACTGCGCGAAGATGCAATCCATGGTTATCCTATGGAGGTGCAAATGCCTGAGATTTATCTATCAGATCGTCAACTTGGCGCGCGCTATAACGTCCACCACCTGACCCCCCGGCGCTGGGTCAATGAAGATCCTACTTTTCCTAAGCCCGTAAAGCTTAGCCCCGGCTGCACTCGCTGGAAGCTGTCTGAGATCGAGGCTTGGGAGGCCGCGAAAGCCAATGGCCAGCCTGCATCGTGAAGCGCGTGCAGAACACTCATTGGCAGGCATAATATGGCAAAGCATCCAAAATATCGGGGCATCAAGGCCGCACGCACCTATACGGTCGAAGAAGCCGCAACGGCGTTGGGAGTGTCTGTCGGCACGATCCGCGCATGGGTCAAGGGCGGTCTTCCCCTGATGAAGTCTCAACGCCCATTCCTGATCCTAGGAGATGCTTTGCGCGACTTCCTAGAGACCCGCATGAAAGCATCAAAATCGCCTTTGCAGCAGGATCAGCTTTATTGCCTGAGTTGTAAGGCCGCGCGCAGCCCAATGGGCCTTATGGTGGACTTAATACCGCAAACGCCGAAAACTGCGCGGCTGCTTGGCCTTTGCGAGGTCTGTGGTGGAACATGCAACCGGATGATCAGCCAGTCCAAGATAGACCATTTCAGCCGGATTTTCTCTGTCGCCGTCAAAGAGGGGCAGCAAGCCTAAAGGATACCAACAAACCCCTCTTAAATCATCACTTCGGAAAGGATGAACAATGGCCCGGAAATTCAATGAAGAGAACGAGCGCATCAAGCGTCGCTACCTACAATTCCTGCGTGAAGCCAAGCGCAGCGACATGGCGACGGTGGACAAAGCCGCTGATGCCATCCTGCGGTTTGAACGCAGCACTGGTTTCAAGCCGTTCAAGCTGTTTCACATCGAGCAGGCCATCAGCTTCAAGAACCGTCTGTCCAATGAAAAGAACGCTCGCACCGGTGCGCCTCTTTCAAAGGCCACGGTTGATGGCACCCTGCGCATGGTCAAAGCATTCATTCATTGGCTGGCAGGGCAACCGGGCTACAAGTCGCGCATCGCGTATGCTGATGCGGAATATTTCAACCTCAATGCCAAAGACGCCCGCATTGCGCACACGGCGCGTGACGCGATCTATCCGACGCCTGAACAATGCCAGCACGCCTTTGCCCAGATGCCCA
>CAYZKE010000386.1:3077-3799 GCA_964478505.1 uncultured Loktanella sp. | reverse complement strand
CGCCAGCAGCCCAAGGGCCGCGCAGGCATCTTCGAACCAGTCGCCAATCGCACCGTCGGTAAAGGCTTCGCTGCTTTCGCCGTGACCCGAGTAGTCGAACCGCAGAAAGGCGCGGCCCTGTGCACGGGCCAATTCTTCCAGAAACACGGCCTTGGTCCCGCCCATATCAGACTTGAACCCGCCCAAAAACACAACGGCAGGACCGGTCCCGTCCGTCAGATGATAGGCGATCCGGCGGCCCTGCGGTGTGACCAGTTCGTCAGGCATTTTGAACCTCTTCCAAGCCAGTTGCGATCAGAGCCGCAAGAAAACACATCAGCGCGAAAAGGCCAATCACCAAGGGCACGCTGAGCGCCGCGAGTGCTGCAAAAAGAGCGCCGGCCGTCAGAAGGACCACCCCCACAATAGTGTTGGACACCGCTGTATAGCTGGCGCGCAGGTCAGGGTCCGCCATATCGACAAGATGCGTGGACCGCCCCTGCCGCACGCCATGATAGGCAATCATGATCCCGAAGAGCATCACAGGGATCACCCCTGTCGCTGTGCTCAGCCCCGCAAGATCAAGCCCCACGACAAGCGCCAGCATCAGCCCCCCTGCGGCCCCAGAAAGGCGCAACACCTGCGCTGAGGATTGGTCAGACAGGCGGCCCCAGACGTAGGATGACAGAAATGACGCAACCGCCGAGGCAAGCACCAGCACGCCCAATTGTCCCAGCGCGCTG
>CAYZKE010000386.1:2531-3067 GCA_964478505.1 uncultured Loktanella sp. | reverse complement strand
ATCACCAGATAGGGCGGCGCAAGCGCTGTTCCGACAAGTAGGCTTCGCACGATGATAAAGCGCAACAACTGTGGGTCCTCGCGCAAGAGCGAAAACTGCGCCACTGTGTCTTTGCCTTCGCCCTCCGAGGGCACCTCTTTCAGCGTCATGAAAAGTACCGCCGCCCCTACCCAAAGGCAGGCCGCCAGCGTGATCGCCCCGATCACCACGGCATAGCGCGCGCCAACGCCGGACATCAAAAGGGCTGCAAATATGATGACACCAATCGCCGCCGCAGAACTGGCAAAACCAGTCGCCGTGCCACGGCGCGATTTGGCCACGGTTTTGCCGAGCACATCTTTGTCACTGGCCGAACAAACAGACCGCGCCAGCGCCAGCAGAGCCAAAAGCCCCACGATCACCGCCCCCGCCACCGCCCCTTGCAATGTGAGCCCCGCGACAGCGATCATTGCCGCCGCGATGCCTTGCACAAAAGCACCGCCCGCCCAAAACCATTTCCGAATTTCGCGACGCGCAATGATTGGCGCGGTCCAGAG
>CAYZKE010000386.1:0-2514 GCA_964478505.1 uncultured Loktanella sp. | reverse complement strand
CCGTCTGCGATCTTGGTGGCACTGAGCGACAGGATATGGCGCAGAAAACTGCCCGGCTCGGCCTTGGCGGCGGCATCAGGCAGGTCGGTTTCCGCGTTGGACCCTTTGGTCAGCGCGGTGAATAGCTTTTGTGATACTGTGTGCGTCATTGGGCTCTCCGGCCCTTGAGCATAGCGTAAAGTTCAAGAATTCAAACGCTTGCTGCCCCAGAAGGACAATTTATCCGCCGACGTAGACCGCTTTTTTCGGGCGATAGAAAATCTTCTGATCATGCAGTCGGCCCAACAGCTCTTCGTTTTCGCGCTGGTCCTGTTCAATCACACGGATCGACTCCAGATGGGCGGGGTTTTCTTCGGTCAGGGCAAGGCGCATACGTGAAAGCTCGCGTCCGCGGGCGCGCAGGGCCTCTTCGATCATATCAACATCACGAATGCTTAGATCAAACGTGCGATTGTAGCTCGCCATGACTTTCCCCCAACATCTAGGTTTCACATCGGAAACATGTGTCGTATTTATCGTCATTTGGGTCGCAGTCAACGTATATCTATGTATACTGATCATAAGGCAGCCGCAAAGCGCTTGACCTCTTATCACCGCATTGCCATGTAGCACTCACACATAACCCGCAACCGGGCGTTTTGTAGGCGCCAAACAGACGAGGAGCTTGCCCCGAGATGGCACAGATTTCCCTGACATTCCCCGATGGTAACAGCCGCTCTTACGCGGCAGGCGTGACAGCCGCTGATGTGGCAGCCGATATTTCCTCCAGCCTGCGCAAGAAGGCGATCAGTGCGACGGTGAACGATCAGCACTGGGATTTGCAGTGGCCGATTGAGGCCGACAGCACCATCGCCATCAACACCATGAAAGACGAAGCGCCCGCGCTGGAACTGGTCCGCCACGACCTCGCCCATATCATGGCGCGCGCCGTGCAGGAAATCTGGCCCGAGACCCAAGTCACCATCGGCCCTGTGATCAAGGATGGCTGGTACTACGACTTTGACCGCAAGGAACCCTTCACACCCGAAGACCTCGGCGCGATCGAAAAGAAGATGAAAGAGATCATCAACAAGCGTGATGAGGTCCGCACCGAGATTTGGGAGCGCGATGTCGCGATCCAGTATTACAAGGACCGTGGCGAGCCTTACAAAGTCGAGTTGATCGAAAGCATCCCCGGCAATGAGCCGCTGCGCATGTATTGGCATGGCGACTGGCAGGACCTGTGCCGTGGCCCGCATTTGCAGAACACAGGCCAGGTGCCGGCCGACGGGTTCAAACTGATGTCAATCGCCGGTGCCTATTGGCGCGGCGACAGCGACCGCGCGATGCTGCAGCGGATCTATGGCACAGCCTTTACAAATAAAGAGGGGCTCAAGGCGCATCTGCATATGCTGGAAGAGGCCGCCAAGCGCGACCACCGCAAGCTGGGCCGCGAAATGGACCTGTTCCATATGCAGGAAGAGGCCCCCGGTCAGGTGTTCTGGCACCCCAACGGCTGGACTGTCTATACAGAACTGCAGGACTATATGCGCCGCCAGCAACGCAAGGGCGGATATGTCGAGGTGAACACCCCGCAGGTCGTGGACCGCAAGCTTTGGGAAGCCTCTGGTCACTGGGAAAAATATCAGGACCACATGTTTATCGTCGAGGTGGACGAAGAACACGCCCGTGAAAAGGCGGTCAATGCGCTGAAACCGATGAACTGCCCCTGTCACGTGCAGATTTTCAATCAGGGTCTGAAATCGTACCGCGACCTGCCCTTGCGTATGGCCGAATTCGGATCTTGCAACCGCTATGAACCGTCAGGCGCGCTGCACGGGATCATGCGGGTGCGCGGATTTACACAGGATGATGGCCACATCTTCTGCCGCGAGAGCCAGATTGAAGAAGAGACCGCCGCATTCATCGCATTCTTAAGCGGGATCTACAAAGACCTCGGGTTCGAGAAATTCAAAGTAAAGTTCTCTGACCGCCCCGAAAAACGGTCGGGATCGGATGAGGTCTGGGACAAGGCCGAGGCCGCCCTGCTGGCCGCCACGCGTGCGGCAGGAATCGAGCCGGAACTGAACCCCGGTGAAGGTGCGTTCTACGGGCCAAAGCTGGAATTCGTCCTGACCGATGCGATTGGCCGTGACTGGCAGTGCGGCACCCATCAGGTGGACTTTGTGCTGCCCGAGCGGCTGGATGCGACCTACATCGGCGAAGACGGTGCCAAGCACCGCCCTGTCATGCTGCACCGCGCGACGCTGGGATCGTTCGAGCGATTCATCGGCATCCTGATCGAAGAACACGCAGGCAAGCTGCCGTTCTGGCTGGCACCCCGTCAGGTGGTCGTGGCCACCATCGTGTCGGATGCGGATGACTATGCGCTTGAAGTCGTGGCCGCATTGAAGGCCGCAGGCGTGCGCGCAGAGGCTGATCTGCGCAACGAGAAGATCAACTTCAAGGTCCGCGAACACTCGGTCGGCAAGGTGCCGGTCATCCTCGCGGTAGGCCATCGCGAAATGGAAGAAG
>CAYZKE010000385.1:3279-3807 GCA_964478505.1 uncultured Loktanella sp. | reverse complement strand
TTAAGCAACAGCCCGCTGGAAGAGATTCGTTACGCTTAAAAATGGCGACATGAAATGAACATTATCGAACAGTCAGACGAAGAAATCCTCGAGATCGCCCATCCAATGTGGAACGACCTCATCAAGTACTCCAACAAAGGTCAGTACGGCAAATTCATCAGAAAGTTCTCCTATGATTTGCTGCTCGGCTTGAATGAGGTGGAACTGGGAAAGCAGTTTGCACATAGTGAGTTGACACGGAATCTGTCCGAGGATTACGACTATCTTGGCCTGATCAGGCGTGGCCAGCATGTGACGGTTCTCTACCGTGTACGGAGTACGATACGGGAAGGCGAGTGGTTGGGGAGAATGGTTCTCGGCTATGAAAAAGGCGAAGTCCGTATTTTCGCCGCGTCAATTTTCTAGTGCTATGAAAGACACGATACAGAACAACAAATACGTCGAGCTCAAACTGAGCTGCGTCAATGTCAAATCCCGATGAATGAGATAAATCAATCTATCAAATAAATAATCAGATCAGATTAGAAA
>CAYZKE010000385.1:2068-3269 GCA_964478505.1 uncultured Loktanella sp. | reverse complement strand
TTTCGCGTCCGGTTATGGGCGAACTCGAAGGCAAGTCGGTTGGCGATACCATTTCAGTCGATTTGGATTGCAACGAGCTGTACGGACCCAGGGATGAGTCTCTGGTGATTACCGATAATATCGAGAACGTACCCGAGGAGTTCCGCGAGGTCGGGCTGAACATTCTCATGGAAAATGAGCAGGGCCAGACAAAAAGTTTCCTGGTCACAAGGATCGACGAGAAGACACTGACGATCGACGGGAACAACCCGCTGTGTGGTCGTCAAGTGGTCTTTGAGCTTGAGATATTGACGATTCGGGATGCGACGGATGAGGAGATGGCCGCCGGCGGTCAGGTCGAAACGTTGCCACACGTCGACGGTACAAAGACTGTACCGCTCTGAGGATCGGTCCGGTACCGTGAGCTTGAGCGAGCCGCCGGCAAAGGTAATAGACAATGCAGCTGAACCTCGATCCTAAACTGTTCGAAGACCATCAAGTCATTTTTATCCGCGCACTGATCGAAAACATCAAAATCAAGCTGCAGGAAATCGGTTTGGAGGGAAGCCAACTAGAAGATGCAACGGCGAACGTCGCGTTCAGTATCGCCAGTACGATCGATGGAACAACGATGATAGAGGCTGATGGAGCCGAGGTGCACCCTTATTTGACGTTCCAAACCGCGGATGATGTGATCACGCATTCTGGCGAGAATGCCTACACCCATGAGTTCGTATATGGCATCCTGAAGTCTCTGTTCGACCGCTAGGGCCATAGTCAACCGCTAGCGCACGAGCGCACGGCCACTGTGACTCACGAAATGGCGTTTACCTGCCTGCCCCATTGGGGCCTGTTGCCGAAGAGCGCCGAGTCCTTGTTTGCAGAATGCGGGAAAGCAACCCTCTTCTTCTCGCTTGATGGGTTCCGAAACTTGGCGACGACCGCCTTGGACGCAGACCAGTCGATAATGCTCGCTTGCGTGATCGAAGGGGGGGGGACCGTAAAGACGCTCCTTCACCCTGTAGGTGTCGCGGCAAATGATTTTCGCCGCCGACCTTGGTATAATTTGACGGTGGAGCTTGCCCTGGGCAAGCACTATTGACAACACAATTAGCCGATATAACGGTAGGTGTCTTATGAGCGAACCGAAGAAAACTCGACCGAAAGTTCCGGAAGGAAAAGCACGCTTCGTGACGACGCGTCAAAAGGAAGCGAATGAAAA
>CAYZKE010000385.1:1548-2058 GCA_964478505.1 uncultured Loktanella sp. | reverse complement strand
CCAGAAAGAAGTCAAGTACGAGACCCCGAAACGGCCTTGAGTATAGCGATCGGGGACATGCCGTGACTGTTTATCGGCCAGCGGGCAGTTCTTTGCACACTTTGCATCATCGCATTGCCCGTTCGGTCAAAATACTCATGCGGCCTCAAGCTAGCCAGTAGGCGTATAGGGCTTGGACGGTTGGTTCAATCTTGCTGGACCACTCCGCATGCATCGCCGCCTCGTCCTCCGCCGCATCCAACTGTGCCCAGCCTTCCGGCGTGTTTTTCCCTTTGCGGTTCAATACTTCCAGCTTCCCATTGGCGACGGGTGTAGTGGCCATATCTATAACGAATGGTGGCTGCGTGAGGGCGGGAATAGCCACAGCAATGGGATTGGTGCCCAGCAACAGGTCTGTGCCGCCGAAGGGCGGGACATGATTAGCGCTGCCGACGGCAGCGGCCATGCCTATCTGGTCCGGCGCGGCCGGCACGACGGGCTCGGGGCGGGCGTCGTCCCAGATCAGCGCGG
>CAYZKE010000385.1:0-1538 GCA_964478505.1 uncultured Loktanella sp. | reverse complement strand
CAGCAACGGCTGCCAGGCATTGTCGGCTAAGGCAAGCTCGTGCAGAAATCCACTGCACCATTCATCGACAATGGGGCAGGTCTTACCTTCCACCCCGCGGACATAGGAGACTGGGCTAAATTTCTCGGGCGCGGTTTCAAAGATCATGCGCACCGAGTTGTACAGTCGCATGACGAGACTCACGAGCCGATTGAAGTGCTTCGTGGAAGAAACTTGCGGCATCGGGTCTTCTCGGCCACCGTCTCAGAGGTTCCTTAATTCTTACATTGTCTGTACGCAGATTTTCCAGCCGCTTCACTTTGCCACATCAATTTCGGTATCCGTATCTACGTCGATATCTATCGCCCAAACAACGCCAGATTGTGGGCAACCACCGGTGACCAGACATAGGCTCTGAAATATTTCAGCCCTTTCCAGGTACAACGCCCCAATCCATGGCTTGTAATGATTGAACTGCGCCTGCTATAGCGCACAGGACATGGGCTCGAACGGTATCACCGCGAGTAGCTTTATGTTGGCGTCTTCAACATAGCTCAGACTGTTGCGTGTCAACGCGATCAAATCCCGATAAAGAGCGGCCTTATCGTTCTGACCATGGGTACAACAGATTGTGCGCGTACGATTCTTGGCTACCCGTTGATGATTCCGATAGCCGCTCGTGGTAATCCCTTCAGTCAAACAATCGCAGCGATGGCATCACCCAGTTCCGCGGTTGTCGCCTTGCCCCCCATGTCCGGCGTGCGCGGCGCAGCCGGATCGGCGAGAACGATTTCGATCGCTCGCACGATCGCATCGTGTGCCTCCCGGTACCCCAGGTGATCGAGCATCATGGCACCCGACCAGATCTGGCCAATTGGATTGGCGATACCCTTGCCCGCAATATCGGGGGCCGATCCATGAACAGGTTCGAAACAAGACGGAAATTCTCGCTCCGGATTGAGATTCGCCGACGGGGCAATACCGATGGTACCCGTGCAGGCCGGACCCAGGTCGGAGAGGATGTCCCCGAACAGGTTGGAACCGACGACGACGTCGAACCAATCCGGGTTGCGCACGAAGTGCGCGGTGAGAATGTCTATGTGGAACTTGTCGACAGAGACGCCAGGAAATGCCTTGGCCATCTCCTCGACCCGCTCATCCCAGAACGGCATCGTATGGATGATGCCGTTGGACTTGGTGGCACTGGTCAGGTGCCTGCCCGCTCGGTCCTGTGCCAGTTCGAAGGCGTAACGCAGAACACGATCGACACCTTGGCGCGTGAAAACGCTTTCCTGCACCACGGTTTCTTGATCGGTACCCTCATACAAGCGCCCGCCAATCTCCGAATACTCACCTTCGTTGTTTTCCCGCACGATGTAGAAATCGATGTCTCCCGGCACGCGTCCCGCGAGTGGACACGGTACGCCCTCGAACAGGCGAACCGGTCGCAGATTGATGTATTGGCGGAACTCCCGGCGAATAGGAATCAACAGACCCCACAGCGACACGTGATCGGGTACACCTGGAAAGCCAACTGCCCCGAGGAAAATCGCGTCGTG
>CAYZKE010000384.1:0-3808 GCA_964478505.1 uncultured Loktanella sp. | reverse complement strand
AGGATCATCAAGGAGCGGTGCCGTGGTAACCCCCGAAGAGGTGTTGGCGTTTTGGCTGGACGAATGTACGCCTGCCGACTGGTATAAGAATGATCCTGCGTTTGACGCATTGATCCGGGACAGGTTTGGGGTGGCGTGGCAGGAAGCGACCGAAGGCGCTTACGGTCTTTGGCTCACATATCCATCGGGCGTCCTGGCCTATATTATTCTGACCGATCAGTTTCCGCGCAATATGTTTCGCGGGAAAAGGGAGGCCTTTGCCACGGACGGGATTGCGCGTGCGGCTGCCAAGATGGCGATTGATCGCGACTGGGATCTGAAGATTGACGAGCCTGCCCGGCAGTTTTTCTATCTGCCCCTGATGCATTCAGAGAATCTGTCGGATCAGGATCGTGCCGTCCGCCTGATTCACACGCGGATGCCGGAGCATGGTGCGGGAAACCGTGATCATGCCTGTGCGCACCGCGCCGTGATCCGCGATTTTGGCCGGTTTCCCTATCGCAATGATGCCTTGGGGCGCAAAACAACGCCAGCCGAACAGGTGTTCCTGGATGAAGGCGGCTATGGTGCGGCCTATCGCGCGCAGCAGGAAGCCGCAAAATAGCGCCGTTGCGCTAGCCGGTTGGCTGTTATGACCTAAGGTCACTGGAGGTCGTCCGGAAAATAGTTTAGTGTTCAACTAAATTTGGAATTGGAGGGCCACCCATGGCTGCACAGAACTTTGACCTGATTGTAATTGGTGCCGGACCGGGCGGCTATGTGGCGGCAATCCGTGCCTCGCAGCTTGGTATGAAGGTTGCCATTGTCGAGCGCGAGAACCTCGGCGGGATTTGTCTGAACTGGGGCTGTATTCCCACCAAGGCGATGCTCCGGTCATCGGAAGTCTTTCACCTGATGCACCGTGCCAAGGAATTCGGCCTCAAGGCGACAGGCATTGATTATGATCTGGATGCGGTGGTCAAGCGCAGCCGTGCGGTTGCGGGGCAGTTGTCGGGCGGGATCGGTCATCTGATGAAGAAGAACAAAGTGACCGTCTTCATGGGTGAGGCCACGATCCCAGCCAAAGGCAAAGTCACCGTGAAGGGCGAGAAGGGCACCGATGAGCTAACAGCCAAGAACATCGTGCTGGCGACAGGCGCACGTGCACGCGAGTTGCCGGGGCTTGAGGCCGATGGTGATCTGGTCTGGACCTACCGCCATGCGTTGCAGCCCAAGAAAATGCCAAAGAAGCTTCTGGTGATCGGCTCGGGCGCGATCGGGATTGAATTTGCCAGCTTTTACAACACGCTGGGCGCTGACACGACTGTGGTTGAGGTCATGGACCGCGTGCTGCCTGTGGAAGACGCCGAGATTTCGGCTTTTGCCAAGAAGCAATTCGTCAAGCAGGGCATGAAGATCATGGAGAAATCCACGGTCAAGCAGCTTGATCGTGGCAAAGGCAAAGTCACTGCCCATATCGAGACAGGTGGCAAGACCGAGAAAATGGAATTCGATACGGTTATTTCCGCTGTGGGCATTGTGGGCAATGTGGAAGGTCTCGGGCTGGAAGAACTGGGCGTGAAGATTGACCGCACCCATGTGATTACGGATGAATTCTGCCGCACCGGCGTTGAAGGGCTTTATGCGATCGGGGATATCGCTGGCGCGCCGTGGTTGGCGCATAAGGCCAGCCATGAAGGTGTGATGGTGGCCGACCTGATTGCGGGCAAACACGCGCATCCGGTCAAGCCGGAAAGCATCGCGGGCTGTACCTATTGCCATCCGCAGGTTGCCTCAGTCGGTTATACCGAGGCGAAGGCCAAAGAGCTGGGCTATGACATCAAGGTCGGGCGATTCCCGTTCATTGGCAACGGCAAGGCGATTGCCCTTGGTGAGCCCGAGGGCATGATCAAGACGGTCTTTGATGCCAAAACAGGTGAGCTGTTGGGCGCGCATATGGTGGGCGCGGAAGTGACCGAGCTAATCCAAGGCTATGTTGTGGGGCGTCAGCTGGAGACGACCGAGGAAGACCTGATGAACACCGTCTTCCCGCATCCAACGCTGTCGGAAATGATGCATGAAAGCGTGCTGGATGCCTACGACCGTGTGATCCACATGTAAGGTGGATCAAGATCCACCTTACGCCATGCAAAACCCGCCCCTTGATGAAAAGGGCGGGTTTTTTTGTCGCGGGTAGAAAGACTAGTTCGGCAGCATTGCCGCGAAGCCAGTGTAGGCGCGCATGCCTGCATCGGCCATCATGGTTGCCTCACCTGATGTCAGGTCGATGCTGTAGAGACCCGATGTGTCCGCACCCTCAAGCATCAGAATGGCATAGGCCATGTTTTCGCCCTCGGCAGGCGAAACAATTTCAAAACCGCCCATGATCGACAGATCGGCAACTGCACCGTCAATCGTGATCGGGGCGACCGTGGCCAGAGTGCCCGCGTTATTGGCAAGTGTGACCAACGCATTGGTTTCGGCATCCAGCGCGTATTGCGCGGTTTCTGATGCTGTCATGCCGTTGATGGCATTGGTGTAGGCGTTGGCAAAGATCATGGGTGCGCTGCCTTCGTTCGCGTCACCGGCGGCATAGGCCAGGTCGGTAAAGCGCAGCACAGAGTTTGCACGTGCGTCCATGTCACCAAAGCCCATCGGGAAATACACAAGATTTACACCATCTGTCGTGACGGCGCGCACCGCGTCGATCTGGTTGTTAAAATCAAAGCCCATCGCGGCATCTGCACCGATCATCACTTCGGGGGCGACGGTGTTTTCCATGGCTGTTACCGCACCAGTCGCGGTGTCGATCCCGTAGACCATGCCATCACGGGTGATCCCGATCACATCTCCGGTTACCGGGCGGTAGGCGATGGCGTCGACAGGTGTGGAGAGATCAACGGATGCGCCTGCCTCGACAAGGCCGGGGAACATCACAAGTGTGCGTCCGTCGTTCGTCAGGCCATAGCCAGAGGCAGGGCTTGCGTGGCCTGCGGCAAATGCGGGGGCGGCGAGGATGGTGAGCGCAGCTGCAGAAATCAGTGTCTTTTTCATAGTCGTTTTCCTTTCGGGTTGCGTCGGCTACAAGGGCTGACTTGACATAAGAAATCCGCTCTAACCTATTGAAAGTAAATATATTAAACTTTTTTGTGAGAGTGAAACTATTGGCTCTGCACTTGCGTGTCTTCCCGCTGTTGTGGTGCAGACATGTAGCTGTTTTTTGCCGTCCTGCGCACAGGCTGGTCTGTTCTTTCGCAAAGATTTCTGCAAAATGTTTCACGAATGTTCCCAAGACGGGCTGGCGGTTCGCTTCGGGACTGCTATCTGATGTCTGTAGGCTCTGGGGGTCGAGATGGCTGAACTGAAGAATATCGAAGTGCGCGGCGCGCGCGAGCATAACCTGAAGAACATCGACGTGGATATTCCGCGTGATCAGCTGGTCGTGATCACGGGCCTGTCGGGGTCTGGCAAATCGTCACTGGCGTTCGACACGATCTATGCCGAAGGGCAGCGGCGCTATGTTGAATCGCTGTCGGCCTACGCGCGCCAGTTTCTGGATATGATGGAAAAGCCGGATGTCGATCACATCAGCGGCCTGTCCCCTGCGATCTCGATCGAGCAGAAGACAACATCAAAGAACCCGCGCTCGACCGTCGGCACCATTACCGAGATTTACGACTATCTGCGCCTGTTGTTTGCCCGTGCCGGCACCCCTTACAGCCCCGCAACCGGCCTGCCGATTGAAGCACAACAGGTGCAGGATATGGTCGACCGCGTCATGACGCTGGAAGAAGGGATGCGTGGCTATCTGCTCGCGCCGATCATTCGG
>CAYZKE010000383.1:0-3816 GCA_964478505.1 uncultured Loktanella sp. | reverse complement strand
AAAAGGCCGGTGGTTCTCATGTAATCATCGTGTCACAGTGCGGGGCGCATGGCCATCCTCGCAGGCTTCCGTGGCAATCCGCATTTCGACAAAACCTATGCCGTCAATATCAACCATGCGCATGAAGAGCTGCAAGATTTGGTTGAGCGTGTGACGATTGAGTTGAAACTGGAGCTGACGAATGTGGCACGAGAGTCGGAACGGTGATTAATGATCTTCATTTTTCTCATAGCATTCAGGCGGTTGGTCAAAGCCATTCCAAAAAAACCAAAGCCGACCGCAACTTCCGCATTTAAGGAAGTGCGTGAACTTTTCATAAAGTGCCTCAGCATCAACGGTTTCAGAACAACCATCATAATCAACATCTGATATGGCAAGCCACTCATTTGGATTTGGTATCTGACCGATATCCAAACGTTCACCACACTTGCATTGAAATGAAGGCATCAGATCAGTTCCCAATAATCACAATGTCAGTGATGTTTGTCGCCCCAGCACCGTTCACACGTCCAAGCACATTGCCCAGCTGATCAGCCGTCACCGGTGAATTAGAGAGATCAACTACAATGCCTGTCGCTTGGTCATTCTTCTTAGCAATCGCTGAAATGATCCGATTTGGATTGGCAGATGTGGGTGTGTAAACGTCATATGGCACACCATCAACAAGAAGATCTGATGTTCCACCTCCAGCTCGTGTCCCAACAGGATCGCGCAGTTCCACATTACGTCCCAAACCAGCCATATGTTCAGCAGCGACTCGTTCACTTGCTGATGGATTTGCCGCAGTAACGTTTAACGTTCCCCTATTTGGAGCAACCGCATCCGCCATTGTCCGCCCGGTCACCGGGGCGGCTATTGAAGGGCCGCTGCCGAATCTGTCTTCAAGATGCAGTGCCATCGCGGCGGCGCCCATGCCGAGCGCCTGTTGCCAGCCAGTCGAGGACCGCAGCTCCGCAAGCTCGAGCGTCGTCAGGGACCGACCCGTCCGGTTCTCCCAAAAGGCCAGCGCCGCGCCCTCTTGCTGGGCCGCGGGCAGCGCATCGATGACACGCGCCACACCCAGCATCGTGGCCATCGGCGTCGTGGAATAGACGTTTTCCTGCGCGAAGGCCGCATAACCCGTGCCCAGCTCTGCCAGCAGGCTGATGGCAACCGCAGGATGCTCTGCTGCAAGGTCCAGCAGGTAGGTGCTGCCATCGGCGACTTCGGCAAAGGCTTCGCCCAGCATCGCCGTCGACAGGGACGTTGCGCCAGGATCGCCAACCACCGGATTGCTGCCACTGACCAGCCCGAAACTGGCAACCTCAGCATAGAGATCTGCGGCGACAGCCAGATGCTCGATATTCAGGCTTTGTGATCTGAATTGCGCAGGTGTCGCCGAAAACAGGGTCTGATCATCAGGCAGACCACCCTCGGCCGCAAATGCTTGCGCCTCGGCTGTCTGCGACAACGCCGCGAGGAAAGCACGTGCTTCATTCACAGCTTCCACGTTCAGCGTCCGGGCATCGCCAAGTTCATCCACAAGACCGATCCCGGCCGCGGCCAGTTCCGCACGTGCCTGCGAAAGAGCATCATCCGGGCAAGTCGCAGCATCTGCACAATACCCTTGCGCAACTGCAAACTCATCAGCATAGCGTTCGATCAACTCGACTTCGACGATATGCAGCTGCCGGTTATTCGCAACAGCGGATCGCGCCACCGACGCGCCCTGGTTCACGTTCACCGCATTGCCGCCAGACGTCACATTTGCACTGGCGGGTGGTGGAGCGCGGGCTGTATACGCCAGTTTGACCCGCTGCGCGCTCAGTTCCTGTGCCTCGACTGGGTAACTGACCTGTGTCCAATCTCCTGGCGCGGCGAAAGTTGCAACCGTCCCAAGCATCGCAAAAAGCAGTGCGAGAAGGGTTCGGGTCAGGCAGCGAACAAACAGCATCAAGCGTTTCCGTCCAAAGGATCCGAATATGTCATCCTGAGGATATTAGCCGCTCGGCATTTGGGGCATTCCAGAACCCTTTCAAATGTCAACGAGCCCGCAACGTAATGATCCGTCACAGTCAAGTTGCCATGCTCTGGATCAACGGGACAAGGCACCGCTGCGGTCGGGTTCTCACCCAAACATATTCCAGCTTTTATCCATTTCTTGTTCATGGGTTCATTGCCTCAAATGCTTGATTGGCAAAGTCAAAGGCAGCTTGGGTTTCATTGGTCGCCAAGGAGCCCGAAACACCTGAAGCGGATTGACTTGTCGTTAGTCGGTGCAATTCGTGCAAGACTGTTCTGTCAAGCTCCCCTGGGTTCGAGAATGCCTCACGCCCAATAAGGAAACCGTCCTCCCCGAACATGGTCATTCCTGAAGCCGGAAGGTCAGGTTCATACTGAATTGTTCTGCCATTGATTACAACGGTGACGCTCTCCCCGTTTTCATAGGCTTGCCTTATGGTGTTCATCTGGGAAGAACTCAGAATTCCGTCGGCTTCATTAATGATGCCGACCTCAACATCTGAGAAGCCGTCCAGATTGCGCCCTGTTCCCCTTGGGGCATCTGCATCCGCCATTGTCCGCCCGGTCACCGGGGCGGCTATTGAAGGGCCGCTGCCGAATCTGTCTTCAAGATGCAGTGCCATCGCGGCGGCGCCCATGCCGAGCGCCTGTTGCCAGCCAGTCGAGGACCGCAGCTCCGCAAGCTCGAGCGTCGTCAGGGACCGACCCGTCCGGTTCTCCCAAAAGGCCAGCGCCGCGCCCTCTTGCTGGGCCGCGGGCAGCGCATCGATGACACGCGCCACACCCAGCATCGTGGCCATCGGCGTCGTGGAATAGACGTTTTCCTGCGCGAAGGCCGCATAACCCGTGCCCAGCTCTGCCAGCAGGCTGATGGCAACCGCAGGATGCTCTGCTGCAAGGTCCAGCAGGTAGGTGCTGCCATCGGCGACTTCGGCAAAGGCTTCGCCCAGCATCGCCGTCGACAGGGACGTTGCGCCAGGATCGCCAACCACCGGATTGCTGCCACTGACCAGCCCGAAACTGGCAACCTCAGCATAGAGATCTGCGGCGACAGCCAGATGCTCGATATTCAGGCTTTGTGATCTGAATTGCGCAGGTGTCGCCGAAAACAGGGTCTGATCATCAGGCAGACCACCCTCGGCCGCAAATGCTTGCGCCTCGGCTGTCTGCGACAACGCCGCGAGGAAAGCACGTGCTTCATTCACAGCTTCCACGTTCAGCGTCCGGGCATCGCCAAGTTCATCCACAAGACCGATCCCGGCCGCGGCCAGTTCCGCACGTGCCTGCGAAAGAGCATCATCCGGGCAAGTCGCAGCATCTGCACAATACCCTTGCGCAACTGCAAACTCATCAGCATAGCGTTCGATCAACTCGACTTCGACGATATGCAGCTGCCGGTTATTCGCAACAGCGGATCGCGCCACCGACGCGCCCTGGTTCACGTTCACCGCATTGCCGCCAGACGTGATGTAACCGGCAAACGCCCCGATGAGCGCGGCGCGGTTCTGCTCAAACGCCATCCGCGCGGCTTCTTGTGCGCGGGCATCCATATTGGGATCCGCTTCAAAGTCTACCGACAATTGGCCTGCGATCAGTTCGGTCCCAAAGCTGACGGCAAAGCCGGAAGCGCAGCTGCCATCAAGCGCTGCATTTGCGGCGCAGCCAATGCCACCATGAAGCAGCGCTGCCCCCAATCCGCCATCAACAAGATCAGAGTTTTCTTTGAGATCACCAACACCCGTCTGCAAGTCAGCCATGACCATGTTGACAGCAGAGGCTTTCAAGCTGCTCTCGAAGCTATCGAGGAAATCGGTT
>CAYZKE010000382.1:2986-3822 GCA_964478505.1 uncultured Loktanella sp. | reverse complement strand
GTTGGCGATTTGATCAACCCTATCATCGGCCTTGTGTCCGGCGGCGTTGATTTCACGAACAATTACGCCGTCCTTGCTGGCGATGTACCGGCAGGCGCTTCATTGGATGCCGCGCGTGAGGCTGGTGCGTCGATCTTTGCTTATGGTGCATTCATCATGGCGGTCATCAATTTTTTGATCATCGCCTTCGTTGTCTTCATGCTGGTGAAAATGGTCAACAAGGTCAAAGACACTGCGATGAAGGAGGAAGAGGCCGCACCGGAAGCCCCGAAGGGCCCAACCGCCGAAGAGCTGCTGGCAGAGATCCGCGATGCGCTGAAGGCGAACGCCTGATCCTGTCCGCTGTATGCATAAAGGGCCCGCTTTTCCCAAGCGGGCCCTTTTGTATGTTTACGCCTTGAGCGCCAATGACGGCGACAAGACGTCGATCCCCAAGGCTTTTCCGACGGCATAGTAGGTCAGGTTGCCTGCATGGACGTTCAGACCGTTCAGCAGATGTGGGTCATCTTCGCAGGCCTGCCGCCAGCCTTTGTCGGCCAGCGCGAGCATGAACGGCATAGTGGCATTCCCAAGTGCGATCGTGGAGGTGCGCGCCACAGCACCCGGCATGTTGGCTACGCAGTAGTGCATGATCCCGTCGACATCATAGACAGGGTCCTCGTGGGTTGTGGCCTTGGACGTCTCGAAACAACCGCCTTGGTCAATCGCCACGTCAACAAGTGCCGCACCCGGTTTCAGCTCGGAAAGTTGCGCCCGCGAGATCAGCTTGGGCGCCGCCGCACCCGGGATCAGGACCGCGCCGATGATCATGTCGGCCTGACGTGCCAGCTCAATTG
>CAYZKE010000382.1:0-2938 GCA_964478505.1 uncultured Loktanella sp. | reverse complement strand
CACCCATAAGAACGCCGCGCCCGCCGTTGGCCTTTTGCAGCGTCCATGCGCCGACCTGCGGTGCCAGACGCCCTGCGACCTCTGACATGGGCGCCAAGAGCGGCAGCCCGCCGCGATCGTCGGTCACTGTTTCGTAGGCAATGCAGGTTGCACCGGACTCCATCAGGTCTTTGGTTTGTTCAGGGTCCGGCGCAAGGTGCAGATAAGTAAACAAAATCTGACCTTCGCGGAGCATTTTGCGTTCTTTGGGTTGTGGTTCTTTCACTTTTACAACCATATCGGCTTTTTCGAACACTTCTGCAGCGGTGCCTACAATTGCGGCCCCGGCATCAATGTAGTCGGCATCGGTAAACCCCGCGCCATTGCCAGCGCCGGACTGGATTGTGACGGTGTGGCCGTGGTTGACGGCTTCAAAGGCCGCGTTCGGTGTCAGGCCGACGCGAAATTCCTGTGGTTTGATCTCTGTTGGGCATCCAATATGCATGACCGGTTCCTCCTGTGTCTGGTGGAAGTATCACGCCGCTTCGGTGCAATTTCATCGGAGTGTCCTTGGATGTTCTGGGTATTTGCGGTAGGACTGTGTGCAAAAGCATCATTTATTCGAAGGATCGTGCGTAGAATGGAACTTGATAGTATTGATCGCCGAATCCTCGAGGTTTTGCAGAAGAAAGGCCGCATCTCGAACGCCGAATTGTCGGAGAAGGCGAATCTGTCTGCCTCGGCCTGTCACCGGCGTGTGCAAAGATTGGAAAAGGAGGGCTATATCCGGGATTACGTGGCACTGCTTGACCCCCGCAAAGTGGGCCGTCCAACGACGGTGTTTGTGGAGATCACGCTAAGCGGGCAGGCCGATGAGGTGCTTGATGCGTTTGAACGTGCTGTGGCCCGCGTGCCGGATGTACTTGAGTGTCACTTGATGGCGGGCACAGCGGATTATCTGCTGAAGGTCGTCGCGGGCGATACCGAGGACTTCGCCCGCATCCACCGACGTTATCTGGCGACACTGCCAGGGGTGGCGCAAATGCAATCGTCTTTTGCGTTGCGCACCGTCCGCCAGACAACCGCAATGCCGGTTTAGGGATCGCTCCGCTCGTTCTCTTCCGGCGCAATCCCGTAGGGTTTTGCCAGGTTCCAGACGTGGGCGGGCACCATATTCTTGATCTTGGCGGGTTCTTCGCGGCGCAGATGCAGGACGGTTTCGGCTGCCTTCATTTCAACTCGCGCACGGGCAAATTCCAGACCACGCGGCCCGACCCTTGGCATCACCCATGCCATGATCCCGCGCAGCCAGTTGGGCATCCGCCGCAACGGAAGACCGCCTGCGGCAAGGCGCGTGTTTTCAACGAACCCTTTGACCGAGCTTTGGCGCTGACCGCGTGATCCCGGTGCGGTAAGCGACACTTCATCGCCGAGGGCGTCCAAAATCTCTTTGCCGCGCTGGTTGCGCACGATCAGCCATTGATCCCCTTCGCCTGCCATATAGCCCACAGTGATATCGGCCAGCCGGTTGGTATAATCAACGCAGGTGCGGCAGGTGGTGGGGAAGAAATCAGGCGGCAGGTCCGAAAGCGGAAGTTTGAGAAACGGGATCAGCCGTTTGCTGCCATCAGTGAACCGTAACTCGACATGATAGTCGGCGCGGAATTCCAGATAGGTCACGGTGTCGGGCGCGTCGGTCAACCGCGCAAGAAAGCTGTGGAAGTTCTCGGTCGTGGTGTTGTCCGAGCAGGGGGTGCCGATCACATATATCCGTTCGAACCCCAGATCTGCCTCAATCGTGCGCAAGGCGTAGATTTGGCACGGAATGCCGATTACAGCGATCTTGCGGTGTCCTGCCGCCAAAGCAGGTTCAAGCAATGCCAAAAGCGGGGCATAGCCCATCCGCATGCCACGTGCGTGTTGCATGTCGGCAGGGTCGGTGATGATCGCGGGGCGGGGCCGCCATTTGTCGTCTGCATCGGGCACCATCGTCAGCACGGCATCCACCGCACCTGTTTCAAGCAGCCGCTCGGCAAAGCGGGTGGTAAGGCCAGTCCACTGCGCGCCTTCGCGCGCGGGTGTTAGCGCGGCACGGTACATCGCGCGTGAAACTCCGAAGAAACGTTCGTCGCCAACATCTGTTGCTGCACGCCCATGAATATAGGCCTCATGCTTGGGATATTCCGGTTTGATGAACTGGCAGGCCTTTCCGCAGGCACTTGGATCGGCCATGCGCGACACGCCGCAATCGGTGCAAAGGCCACGGGGTGCGGCTTGACGGAACGGGGGGGTATTGGGCACCTTCATGGTGCTACCTTAGGCCCGGCGCGACCGGTGTCTAGAGGCAGTAGCAACGTGCTGTGGATATTGCGGTTGGCGTGACATCCCCGTCAAGTAATGCATAAGACTACAACAGTCGATTGTGCCAGGTTGTGCCTTGTGTCCTAGGCCGCAGCCCGCCCGAACCTGCCCTGATTATGCACGAGTTGGAATTGCTGTACCAACACCGCGAGCTCTTGCGCATAGGCGTTCAGTTCATAGCCGCTCGTCGTCAGCGCACCTGCCATTGCGGCGTTCCGCTGGGTGACGGTATCAAGTTCGCTGACGCCAACGTTTATTTCACTCAGTCCGCGTGATTGTTCTTCAGAGGCGCTGGCAATCTCCGCGATGGCGGTGGAGATTTCGTTGACCCGCGCCACGATGCCGCCGATTGCTTCACCGGCTTTGCCAATGAATTCCACGCCGTTGCGCACCTGCAGAGAGCTTTGTTCGATCAAACCTTTGATTTCTGTTGCGGAATCCGCTGACCGATGGGCCAAGCCGCGCACCTCTGTGGCGACCACTGCAAATCCGCGCCCTGCATCGCCAGCGCGGGCCGCTTCGACACCGGCATTCAACGCCAGCAGGTTGGTCTGAAATGCGATGTCATCAATGACGCCAATGATGCTCGAGATTTGAT
>CAYZKE010000381.1:0-3827 GCA_964478505.1 uncultured Loktanella sp. | reverse complement strand
TGATATCGAGTGCGATTTGCGGGGCCACCACCTTGATCTGGCTGATCCAGGGGGCAGCAGCGCGTTTGTCGCCCTGATCCATCATCCAAGCGGCTTTCAAGCACAAAAGCCGTGCCTGTTCGATATCCATGCGCGCCTTGGCGATGATGTCGAAGTTCTCGCCAAGCTGCGCCAATGGTTTGCCGAAGGCCTCGCGTGCCAATGACCGTTCACACATCAATTGCAGCGCCTTCTCGGCCTGTCCGATGGCGCGCATACAGTGGTGAATACGTCCCGGTCCAAGCCGCCCTTGTGCAATCTCGAAACCGCGCCCTTCACCGAGCAGCATGTTTTCTGCGGGCACACGCACATTGTCATAGCGGAAATGCATATGGCCGTGGGGCGCATCGTCATGGCCGTAAACCTCCATCGCGCGCAGTTTCGTGATGCCGGGGGTATCGGCGGGGACGACAATCATGGAGTGTTGCTGATGTTTAGGCCCCTCATAGGCGGTGCGCACCATGACGATATGCACAGCACAGCGCGGATCACCTGCATCCGGCTCGGTCATCAGATAGGCCGAGCGGATCGTTCCGGCCATTAGCGGTTTCAACCACTGGTCCTTCATGGCGTCGGTGCCGTAGCGGGCAAAGACTTCCATATTGCCGGTATCAGGCGCGTTGCAGTTGAAAACCTCGGCGGCCAGATGGCTCTTGCCCATTTCCTCGGCCAGATAGGCGTATTCGACCGTGTTCAACTGCGGGCCATCGCGGAAAGTGTCCCAGAAATTCCAAAGCCCGCGTTCCTTTGCCTTGGCCTTGAGGCCTTCGAGGATTTCGGTCTGGCGCGGGGTGAATGTCCAACGGTCGCCGATGCTGACCTCGGACAGGAATTCTGCGTCCAAAGGGGCGATCTCATCGGTGATCATCGCTTTCACCGCCGCAAGTACCGGCAAAAGCCGCTTGGTATGTCCAAGGTCCATTTTCGCGCCCCGTATTTGTGTTGCGCTATCGTGCACCGTCGGGGCGGGGTGTCAATCAAAGGCTTGCAGTTCGGCCAGCGGCCAGCCCTAATGCGGTCATGAAAGAAGCCGCAAAAAACCTTGGGATCAGCCTGCCTGATCTGGATGCATACCTGAGCAATGCCATCTCTGAATTTACCGGTCTGACAGCGGTGACGAAATTCGGCACCGGCCAGTCGAACCCGACCTATCAACTGACGGCCGAGAGCGGCACCTATGTTTTGCGTAGTAAACCCCCCGGACGGTTGCTGCCGTCCGCCCACGCAGTTGAACGCGAATTTCGTGTGATGCAGGCCTTGGCGGATACGGACGTGCCGGTGCCTCAGGTGCTGCATCTGGCCGAGGCCGAAGTCTCGCCCAGCAGACGCGCGTTTTTCGTGATGCGCTATCTGCCGGGGCGTATCTTTTGGGATCCGGCCTTGCCTGATAGCGACCCCGGTGAGCGCGCAGCGATCTATGACGCCATGAATGCGGCGTTGGCGGCTTTGCACGCTATCGACCTCGCGGCGGTGGGTCTGGCTGATTTTGGCAAACCGGGTAATTATTTTGCCCGCCAGTTAGACCGCTGGAGCAAGCAATATCTGGCCTCGACCGACAACCCTTCAGAGGCAATGACGGAAATCATGGCCTGGCTTGGCGCCCATATGCCCCCTGATGACGGTCAGGTCGCGTTGGTGCATGGTGACTTTCGGCTCGATAATATGATCTTTGCGCCCGACGCCCCGCAAATCGCTGGTGTGCTGGATTGGGAGCTTTCAACACTGGGCCACCCGATGGCTGATCTGGCGTATCAATGCATGCAATGGCGGTTGCCTAACGCGGGCGATATGCGCGGGCTGGCGGGGATTGACCGGGCAGCATACGGCCTGCCGGACGAGGCGCAATATGTGGCCGCCTACGCGGCACGGCGCGGCTTGGGGGCTATCGACAACTGGCCTTTTTATCTGGTGTTCGCCTTCTTCCGGCTGGCGGCAATTCTGGCGGGGGTTGCGGCACGTGCCGCGGCTGGAAATGCTTCAAACCCTGCGATGGCGCGCAAATACGGGGCAGCGGTTCCGGCGCTGGCGGCAATGGCCACGATTGTCATGCATGAAGGGGCCGACCTTTAGCCCAGCATTACCCCGATCACCACGGCCATCAGGCCAATGACCGATATCAGCAGCGCCCCGAGGTTGACCGGCAAGACTTTCGAGATGCGCGCGCGCAATTCTTCGTCGGGCAGGTTCGCGCGTTTGGCGCGTGTGACGGCCACAATGCTGTAGACGATCCCGCAGAGCCCGACGATCGAGAGACCCGCACCAATCCAAACGACGATTTCCATGATCAATACCTCTTTTTGCCGGACCTAGCGCGCTACAGGTGTCGGCGCAAGGGTTGCGGGGATCAAGGGCAAGGGCTAGTGAAAGGCAACTTTTCAGGAGAGCTTTGATGAACGATTCAGTGACCGATACCGCAAGCACCGTCGCAGGCCAGGAAATCCGGCAGTTTGTTGAACGCTATGAGCGTCTTGAGGCGGAGAAGAAAGATATCGCAGACGCCCAGAAAGAGGTCATGGCCGAAGCCAAAGGGCGTGGCTATGACACCAAAGTCCTGCGCAAGATCGTCGCCATCCGCAAGCGCGATGCCAATGATCTGGCTGAAGAAGAAGCCGTTCTGGATATGTATAAAGCCGCACTTGGCATGTAAGGATCAGTCGAAGGGGAGGATCAGCTCCACTCCTTCCATCTGGCTTATCAGATCAAGATCGGCCTCGTAGGATTCGGTCATCGCCCGAACCATATCCTCGTTCAGTTCGGGCAGGTCGATGCTCTCTTCCAGCTGCTCGGGCAGGGCGTGTGTTTCCAGTACTTCGGCGATCAGGTCCTGCCGCGCGTCGACATCGTCATGGTCCAGCGCTGCGATCCCTGATGTAAGCAACGCCAGACCTTCGGCGCTGACGACGCCCGAAAGCACATCAAATTGGCCCGCAACCGGCATATCCGCCGGAACACCGGAGAAGAGCCGGATCAGCTCTTCCCAGATCAGTGGCGTGTCTTCGTTGCACCAGACATAAAGCGGCGTCCGCAGTGCGGTGCGCTTGATGCGGCGGATGACGTCCGACCAGCGCAATTCAAGCGGCGGGAGCAGGCCAAGATACTCCCCCAGACCGGTCACACCGGCATGTGTTGCGGTTTCCTGCAGAAAGCTTGCGGGGTGCCGTATCCCCATAAAGAGCGTGATGTCATCATCCGGGAAGAGACTGTGCAAACCGCGCACCTTCTTTTCGGCCTGATGATAAAAAACACCGTGATCGAAAATTCGGCGTGGAATAGTCAGGAAATTGTCATTGCTCAAGACAAGGCGAGTGATCTTGTCGTCCTCGATAATCGCATCCAGCAGCACATCGCGGGCGTCAGATGTTGGGCGCGCGCCATCCAGACCGTCGATGGCCTCGCGCAGCAGTTTGCGATACCGCCCCGGGCCCGGAACCGCGATACCTTGTTGGAGCAAGGCATCGGCATTCCTGAGAGCAGATTTCAGAAGCCGGTCTTCATCCGTGCAATTCGCGCCGATATGAAATGCGATTTGCATAAAGGGTCCTTTTGCGGGTTCCTGGTTGCGACATCATAGGGCGATTTGACGTGCGCGAAAGCAGGTATCATGACATCAGTGGCGCGGATGAAGACTGGGGACAATTTTTTCTGTGGGCGATGCGAAAACACCATTGCACACCGCTGTTTGTCCCTGCTATACGCCGCGCATTCGGAACATCCGATGCACCACACTCGGTGCACCAGTGCCCCTATAGCTCAGCTGGTAGAGCAACTGATTTGTAATCAGTAGGTCC
>CAYZKE010000380.1:0-3835 GCA_964478505.1 uncultured Loktanella sp. | reverse complement strand
AGGTACTGTTGCTTGATGAAATTGAAATAGGGGTTGGTGTCCCAAAGCTCGTGCGAAAACCGGCGGTCTTTGGGGGTTTCATCCGTCGGCGGCTCAAGCTTGCCCTGCGCCAGAAGGTGCTGCGCTTCGACGTAGTGCTTGACCGATTTGCCCCAGAATTCGAGCTGATGCTCGATCAGCTTGGCGGGATTATGCATCATTTCAGTCATATAGGCTGTCGCTGCCTTGACGTAGAGCTCCTGACTTGGCCCTTGCAACGCAGGCGCTACAGCGCGGCCTTGGGCCATGACCTTTAACAAACGCTGGGTAAGCTCCTCAACCCGGGCAAGATTGGCCTCGAGTTTTGCAACATTGTCGCCAACAGCCTCTTGCGTATCCAAATCGTTTGTTGTCATTTTAACGTCCTTGTGCATATGCTGCAGGTGCAGCATGGGCTGCGCCTACCATCGGAGTTCGAATAAATGAAGTATATGATGACCTACGACCTGATGGAAAGCATGCGCAACACCAATCAGTGGCTTGGATCAACAGCGCGTGCTTTTGCATCCTATCCTGCAATGTCATGGGGCGCGAACCCTGCGATGGATTGGCTCAAGGCATGGGGCGAAGTCACAGAGCGCACTTTTGCGCGTATGGTTGCCAAACCTGACTGGAATATTCCGGTACAAACTAATCTGGATGGCACCGATATGGTCGTGACAACCGAAGTGGTTGTTGAACGCGCCTTTGGTGATCTGATCCGTTTCCGTGTCGGCACCCGCCCTGACCGGACCCGCAAAGTTCTCTTGGTGGCGCCTATGTCGGGGCACTATGCCACACTTCTGCGCAAAACCGTTATCAGCCTGCTGCCCGATTGCGATGTCTATATCACCGACTGGCACAATGCCCGCGACATCCCTGTCAGTGAAGGCAAATTCGATATCGAGGATTACACCCTCTATCTGATGGATTTCATGCGCGAGATGGGCCCGGACACGCATGTCGTGGCAATCTGTCAGCCTGTGCCGCTTGCACTTGCGGCAACGGCTTATCTGGCAGAGCTTGACCCGGATGCACAGCCGCGCTCGCTCACTCTGATCGGTGGCCCTGTCGATCCAGATGCAAACCCCACGGAAGTCACCGATTTCGGACGCTCTGTCACCATGGGGCAGTTGGAACAGACCATGATCCAGCGCGTCGGTTTCAAATATGCGGGCGTGGGCCGCATGGTCTACCCCGGATTGCTGCAGCTTGCGTCGTTTATTTCAATGAACGGCGAGACCCACGCCAACGCCTTCCGCGATGAAATTATCCGTGTCGCAAAAGGCGAAGCCTCGGACCACGACCGGCACAACCAGTTCTACGACGAGTATCTTGCGGTCATGGATATGACCGCCGAGTTCTATCTGTCGACGGTCGAGCGCATCTTCAAAGGCCGCGAAATTGCGCGCAATGAATTTGTGGTTGCCGGTCACAAGGTGGACTTCAGCAAGATCACGACCGTCGCGGTCAAGATCGTTGAAGGCGAAGACGATGATATCTCGGCCCCGGGCCAATGTCTGGCGGCACTCGATCTGCTCACCGGCCTGCCCGACAGCAAGAAGGCAGCGCATCTTGAGCCTGGTGCGGGCCATTACGGCATCTTTGCCGGTGGTAGCTGGCGCAACAATATCCGGCCACTGGTTCTGGATTTCATTGATGCCAACGCCGAAGGGCCAAAGGGCAAATCCGGCAACGTCGTCGCGATCAAGTAACCGTGCCTGCCGGCGCTGCCGGTCGCAGCATCATGGGTTGCTTCATCCAGCGCTGTAACGCGTCTGTTGTGGCATCGGGTGCCTCAAGTGTGGGCAGATAGCCCGCGCCTTCGATGATTTCCAACTGGGCGTAGGGGATCAATTCTGCCAAAAACTCATGGCGTTTCAGCTGATACTGCCCGTCATGGCGTCCGCAAATCACCGCCGTTGGCTGCAGGACCTGACGCAATGTGCCCTGTTGGTCCTTGCGGCGCTGCAGGGCGCGCGCCTGCTTGATATAAATCTCGGGGCCCAGCGCGTCGCCCATTGCCGTCAGTTCGCGCACCAGTTCAACCTTGTCAGTGGACGGGGCCATCCATGTCGAATTGATCTCATGCTGCAGGACATCTTTCCAACGGCCCGCGCGGGCGGCAATAATATGTGGCTCGCGCGCGGCAGCGGCCTCGGGTGTGTCGGCTTGCGGGCTTGTGCTGATCAAGGCAATCCGCGTGACGCGGTCTGGCGCCCGCCGGATCACTTCCATTGCGACCATCCCCCCAAAGCCCATGCCACAAAGCGCAAACTTTGGCGGCGACCAGCTGAGGATCTGGCTTGCGATCTCTTCGATCCGCTCGCCACAGGTGGGGGGCGCAATCATGACGGCATGCGCCTGCGACATCACCTGCATTTGCGGCGCAAAAACGCGCGCGTCAGATAACATCGCAGGGATCATCACCAGCGTTTCACGCGGCATTCTGTAAAAGCCCTAACAAACTGCTCAACCTTTATAGGTTTTTTAACACTGTGGCGCGGTAACCGTTGTTCTGCAAGTGTTTCAGCGCGCGGAGAGCCCTTGCACCCAAGCGATAACCTGCCGAGCGAGCGGTTCAGTCTGGCCGGGCGAGAAGATATCTCCTGCCATCACATGCCCCATCGCATCGTCTGCGGGCGTTTGTGCCAACCGTACAACCTCTGTTTCCGCCCCCCAGCGTGCAATAACCTGACGGGTATCATCAGGATGCACCACCTGATCGGCTTCGTTAAAGCAAAAGAGCGCAGGCGTCTGGATGATCGCGAGGTCCGCCTTGCGCACAGCACGCACTGCATCAGCCATGACATGGACCGCCGCGATCGGCACATTCAGCGTCCAGTAGGCAGCGTGGCCTGCGTTGATCGGCTTGATATTGCGTGTAGTCCCAGCGACATACTTGGCCCATTGCCGTGCTGCGGGCAGATCGAGCAAGCGCTGCACCACACGGTTGCGCAGCCCAAAGTTGGGCGAGACATGCACCATTGCTTTCACCTGTACACCCTCGGCCAGCGCAAGCGTCGCCAAGGTGCATCCGGTGGAACAGCCCATGATGATGACTTCCTCCCCCAGGGTTTGCGCAATCGCAATGGCCTCGGCCACGTCACGGCGCCAATCGGACAGGGCGGCCTGCCCCATTGCATCGCTATCCTGCCCATGGCCCGTGAGCCGCGTAAAATGCAGGTTTGCGCCCAGCGCTTTGGCCACCAGATCGGGCAGCGGGCGCAACTCCTGCCCTGTTGCCGAAAACCCGTGAACATAAAGCACCGCCATCCGCGTGCGCGTGGCGGGCGCACCCGCCCAGATGATCTGCTTTTCGCAGCCTGCGCGCAGGTTTGGCACCTGTGCCTCTGCGGCGGCAAGTGTGGCCTCTATGGTCGCCAGATCAGGCAAGCGCACGTCCAGCCATGGGGCGGTAGATTACCACCAGTCCAAGGATCGCGACGATCAGGATGCCGGCGGGAATGAGCGTGATCGCCATTTGCAAGGCCTGCAGCGCATCCGCGGACTGCGGCACCACACCACCCGTGGCCTCTTGCCAGCCCGCCGCCGCCAACGTTAGACCCAATACAGCAGGGGCGACTGCATTCGCCAGCTTTTGCCCGAAGAGCCAGACCGCCGAAAATGCCCCTTCAATAGCCACACCGCTGTCGCGGCGGGTGATGTCCATCAGATCAGGGTAAATGGCCCAAGGGATTTGCTGATAGGCCCCGTTTGTCATGCCTGCCAATACGAACATACCTGCGATGACGGTCACATTGACCGAAGGTAGCATGGTATAGAGTGCATAGAGCAGAACCACGTAGAGACTAAG
>CAYZKE010000379.1:0-3856 GCA_964478505.1 uncultured Loktanella sp. | reverse complement strand
GCTGATCACGCCCCTCAATGACAGTTTTGTAGACTTCGATCTTCTTGCGCATGTCGACAGCGACGGCGAAGAAATCACCTCGCCTTCGGTCTATTCCGAGATGGTCTGGAACGCGCGCCAGTTGCGCAGCCAGGCCGGATTGAAGCCGATCGACTGGGTTGTCGTGCGCAACAGGATGGGTGCGCAGGCCATGGTGAACAAACAAAAGATGGAGCGCGTGATCGAGAAGCTGGCCAAGCGGATCGGTTTCCGCACAGCGCCCGGGTTCAATGAGCGTGTCATCTTCCGCGAACTCTTTCCGCGTGGCATGACACTGCTTGACCTGCGCGATCTTGGCGTGAAGGGGATGAATATTTCCAACGTTGCGGCCCGTCAGGAACTGCGCGATTTGATCAAAGCGCTTGATCTGCCCGGTGTGACGCCAAAATTCTAGGCCAAGAACGGGAAAGTGAGCGCTCTCAGCTGAAGACTGCTCTTTTATTAAGCAAATCAGCCGCATAGTGTATCGCTCATATACGGAGGGTTTGCTTTGCAAAAACTGATTTCACTGCAGCGTTATTCCACGTTTCTCATTGCTGCCGTTCTGACGCTGGTCTGTTTTATCATCGGGTTTTGGGCGACATGGGTATTCCTGCTTGCCGCAGTCTTTGGTGCCTTCACCCTTCTGGGCGTGCATGATGTTCGCCAAGATCGCCACGCTATTTTGCGGAACTATCCCATCCTTGGGCATCTTCGCTTTGTCTTTGAAAAAATACGCCCCGAAATCCGCCAGTATCTGATCGAAAGCGATCAGGAAGAGCAACCCTTCAGCCGCGAACAACGCTCGCTGGTCTATCAGCGGTCAAAAGGCGCGGAGGATAAACGCCCGTTCGGGACACAGGAGAAGGTGTACGAGGCGGGCTATTCATGGCTCACGCACTCGGTTGAGCCCACTCACTTCGAAACTACCGATTTCCGCGTCAAGATCGGCGGCCCGGACTGCAAACAGCCCTATAATGCCTCGCTATACAATATTTCGGCCATGAGCTTTGGCTCCCTTTCTGCAAATGCGATTTCAGCACTGAACAAAGGGGCCAAGATGGGCGGTTTCGCCCATGATACCGGCGAAGGCGGCATCAGCCGCTATCATCGGGAAGGCGGCGATCTGATTTTTGAGGTCGGCTCGGGTTATTTCGGGTGCCGCAATCACGATGGCACATTCAACCCCGAAAAATTCGCCCAGATTGCTGCCGACGATCAAGTCAAGATGATCGAGATTAAGCTCAGCCAAGGTGCAAAGCCGGGACACGGGGGCATGTTGCCAGCGGCCAAGATCACCCCCGAGATTGCCGAGGCCCGCGATATCCCCATGGGTGTCGACTGCGTCTCACCAGCAAGTCACAGTGCCTTTAAAGGGCCGATGGGGCTGGTCAAATTTGTGGGCCAGTTGCGCGAATTGTCCGATGGTAAACCTATCGGCTTCAAGCTCTGCATCGGGCACCGGCGCGAATTCATGTGCATCGTCAAAGCCATGCTGGAAACAGGCATTACCCCTGATTTCATTGTGGTTGATGGCACCGAAGGCGGCACGGGTGCCGCACCTTTGGAATTTGCCAACCATGTCGGGATGCCCATGGTTGAGGGGCTGACCTTCGTCCATAATACGCTGCGCGGAGCGGGAATCCGTGACCGCGTCAAGATCGGCGCGGCGGGCAAGGTTGTCAGTGCTTTTGACATCGCGCGGGCGCTGTCATTGGGTGCCGATTGGTGCAACTCAGCGCGCGGCTATATGTTTGCGATTGGCTGTATTCAGGCGCAGGCCTGCCATACCAATCACTGCCCCGTGGGTGTGACCACCCAAGATCCGATCCGGCAAAAAGCACTCAACGTGAACGACAAGAGCAAGCGCGTGGCGCGGTTCCACGCAAATACACTGAAAGCGCTGGGCGAGATGGCGGCGGCGGCAGGTCTGGACGATCCTTGCGGCTTCTTGCCTTACCATTTCATGACACGCAAAGGCGACGGGCAGATGACCGAGGCGGCAGATGTCTATACCTATCTGCGCGAAGGCTTCCTGCTTGATGATGGCACGGACAACCCGATTTACCGCGAACGTTGGGCGCGCGCCAACCCCAATAGCTTTGCCCCGCCAGAAGCGGTTAGCTAGGGCTGTCGTCTTGGGGGTCATCCGGGCGTGGCGGTGTCTTGCCCGCGGCCCGCATAAAGAGCGACACACGTGGCGTCGTCCCTGTCTCTGAGCGTGACCGCGTGCGCAGCACAGGCGTATTCTCGGAGTTTCCGCTGCGGCTTTCGCGCAGGACAATGTAAAGACCGCTGGCAATAATGATGCCTGCGCCAATGGCCGTAGCCTGATCAATGGTTTCTTCAAAGAAGAGGTAGCCAAAGATGCTGGCCCAGATGATCTGACTGTACTGCATCGGCGCGATGATCGCCGCCTCGCCGGATTGATAGGCCGAGATGACAAGGCGGCTGGCGATCCATGCAAAGACAGCAATAATCGCCAAGAGGCCCAGGTGCTCGATCGGCATCGGCTCGTACACAAAGGGCAGCGCGCAGGCCATCGCGATGAAGTTGATCATCATCGGGTAAAGCAGCATCACCACAGGCCGCTCATCATGCCCGATCTTGCGCACCACGATCGACGCCAAGGACCCGCCCACAGCCGCCGCCAATGCCGCCAGATGTCCTAAGGAAAGGTCCGTATCTCCCGGCCGCAGCACAACCATAACCCCTACAAGACCCACCAGCACGGCAAGCCAGCGGCGCAACCTGACCGTTTCGCCCAGAACCGGGATCGCCAGCACTGTGATCAAGAGTGGGGATGCAAAAAGGATCGCATAGGTTTGTGCCAACGGCAGGACAGAGAACGCATAGAACGCCGAAACACCTGTCACCACTGCCGCCACCGTCCGCAGCGCAAGCCACCACGGATGCACAGGCACCAGCGTGCCGGGGGACGCATCCCGCATCAGCATCACCATTGCGAGCGGGAAACTTAGCAAAACGCTGAAAAAGACGATCTGGATGGGCGAATAGATCCCACCCAGAATTTTCACCACGACGTCATGCGTGGAGAATATGCCAAAGGCAAGCAAAGCAAACAGCGCACCTTTGACATTGGGTGACATCAGAGACTTGCGTCCAATGCCGCAAGGATCACGTCACCCATTTCTGTCGTGCTCAACGGGGTGCCGCCTTCCGGCCCCATCAGGTCCGCAGTGCGTGCGCCATCAGCCAGCACTTTTTCGATCGCAGCCTCCAGACGGTCGGCCTCTGCGCCTTCATCAAAGGAATAGCGCAGCGCCATGGCAAAGCTGAGGATACAGGCAATCGGGTTCGCCTTACCTTGGCCCGTGATATCTGGGGCCGAACCATGTACCGGTTCATACATCGCCTTGGGGCGCCCGTTGGCCATTGGCAGACCCAGCGACGCAGACGGCAACATGCCAAGCGAGCCGGTCAGCATCGCGGCGCAATCCGACAGGATATCGCCGAAAAGGTTATCGGTCAGGATCACGTCAAACTGCTTGGGCGCACGGACCAGCTGCATCGCGCCATTGTCGGCGTACATGTGGCTCAGTTCCACTTCGGGGTAGTCAGCGTGGACTTCGGTCACGACATCGCGCCAAAGAATACCGCTTTCCATCACATTGGCCTTTTCCATCGAGCAGACCTTTTTGCCCCGCTTCATAGCCAGATCAAATGCCGCACGCGCGGCGCGTTCAATCTCGGCCTCGGTGTAACGCTGGGTGTTGATGCCGACGCGCATGTTGTCTTCGATATGGATCCCGCGGGGTTCACCGAAATAAACGCCAGACGTCAGTTCGCGCACGATCATGATATCCAGACCGGAAAC
>CAYZKE010000378.1:899-3871 GCA_964478505.1 uncultured Loktanella sp. | reverse complement strand
CCTGGTTCGATTCCAGGGTCGCCCACCATTAAGTCTTCTTAAAACAACACAGAGTACGCTGCGTGGAGCACGTGGTTAGATTTCTGTGAGGTGCGGGGAAGATGAGAGCCAGAGACCACACAGATGGTCTCTGATTTAGCAGTTTTCACAGAAATTTATCGGAAAGTCTCAGCGAGGCATTTCCGGGTGAGGTCTTGAGCCGTTCAAGGCAACATCAAAGTTGCGCAAATCCGAGGACCCGACGCTGCTCTGCCCAATCCAATGGCAGCTTGGGGAGCGCGCGCAGTGCTTACGCGTTGAGATGCGGCAGCTGACAGCCTTCCCTCCCACTCCACGCGCCTCCAGACCAGTATTATCAAAGAACAAGATGAGTTCGTGGATTCGCGTTGCAGACATTCGTGCGTGCCGCAGCGAAAAGCCGCTTGGGGCCCAAAGCCGACACTCCTGTGTTGGTGCACGGTGCACGTTATCGACTTACTGCTTCTGGCGGCAAACACTGATATCGTGAACCGTCGGGTAGCCTGCAAAGGTCTTCCAGAAAATTATCGGGAACAAGCTGATAGCGCGGCAGCAGTTTGCTTGCATCTTGGCGGTCCAAGAAATCGCTACACGATGCGACATAGTAATCGTTCAAACGCACATCAGACATGTACCATTGATCAAACGCAGCAGAGGCGGCGGACGGGATATCCCCGGTGGCCAGCATTTCAGAGGCAAACTTGGCAGCAATATCGGACTGTGTTGGCCATGCTGACAACGCCAGCCACGGTCCATCATTTCCGTTTTCTTTCATATCCCAGGCAACCAACAAAGAAACAACGCTTGCGTCAGCCTCCAAGGCGAATATGGCGCGTGCATATTCGGCCATCGCCAGATCGTCGGAAGGGCAAATGCCAAGTGCGGATTGCTCGAGATGGCGTATTTCATGCAGAAGCACACCAACCTGCATCGCCATCGATAGTTGGTCACTCAGGTAAATCCGGTTCAGCTCGACATCAAGATATCCGTGAGCGTTATCCATCTTGCTGGAAAGACACAGCTTTGGCGACTGTTCTTCCAAGGCAGCTAGAAGAGACGGAAATCGCTCAAGGCCCGCCGTGACTTCCGCGTAAACCTGAACGAGCACTGCCGGTGCATTGGGATCTGTGCCGCCGTCAGGAACATCAATGCATGCTTCTATCGCCTCGGTGAAAGTCGGGAGCATGAAGAAGAGCAATGCCAATGAACGCATCATCAGACTACAGCAAGTAAGTAACGCATTGTCCAGAGCAAGCAATCTTCCAACGACTGTTCAGGATCTGATCCAAGCCAATGAATTAGGCCAGCAACGGCGTGAAAACTGGAAAAGTCTCGCAGAGGCGGGGCCAAAACGAGATACCAGCCAAGCCAAACACCCCAGAGTGCTATGATAGTTTTTATAGCCTTGATGAAGATCAACGCGATCACTGTTGAGACTGATAGCATTGATTGAAGATTTGAGGAGGACGCTAAATGTATTCACGGATTCTCGTACCCGTTGATCTGGAAAACGCTGATAAACTTGGCAAGGCACTTGAACTCGCAGGTCAGACTGCCGGGCAGAGTAATGCTGAAGTTGTCTATGTTGACGTTGTCGATGCAGTTCCAACGACCTCTGCACGTACCGAAGGCAGCCGGTTGACAGAGCGCCTCAAAGTCTTTGTTGCGGAACAGGCCGAAAAATACGGCATTAAGGCCGTTGACCACGTCGCACTGCGTAGCGACCTGCGTCTGAATGTGGGCCCGGATCTCGTAAAGGCGGCCATTGCAGCCGACTGTGACCTGATCGTGATGGCGAGCCATATGCCCGGCTTTAAAGATCACATTTTGACATCGAACGCGGGGTATGTTGCCTCTCACGCACCGATGACTGTCTATGTGGTGCGCTAGTTCCCACGAAAGCCCACTTCGCCCTCATGCCTCGCAACAGGATGCGCTAACCGCGCATTACTGCCGGGTTGGCTGGTGCGATGAACATCACGAAGTGGCCCGGGGCGATCGATGAAGAATGTCAAAATCACGTTCAATGCTATCGTTACTAGCCTGACCTTGTTGGCAGCAGATACGTCCTTTGCGGATACGCGTTCATGCGGCGTCCCGAATGTGACCGTAACCTTTCAACAAACGGCCGATGGGGAATTGGTTTGCAGTGCAGTGCAACAAGCAACGATGCTTTTTGATACATGTAACCTGCCACCGCTGAGCAGACCTGTGCGTATCACTGTTGTAGAGGACCTCTCGCAAGGGTGTGTTGGCTTGTACCACTGCGGCGACGATATGATTGAGGTGCTGTCAGCCTCAAGAATACAAGAACAGCGCGACCCGAACGGGGCGTTCGCACACTTAACTGCCGCCGACTACTACAAAAGCGTTGTGGTGCACGAACTCTCGCACGCTGCAACCGATCCAACCCCATGTCCGTTTGAAGCATGCATCGTCGCAGACGAATACATCGCTTATGCGATGCAAATCATGTCTTTGGACCCTGAGGCGCAGCAGGCTTTTGAAAGCCGGGCCGCATTTGAAGGCCCGGTTTCAGCCGATGACCTCAGCGTTGTACTTTTGTTTATGGCCCCTCATCTGTTTTCCCAAAAGGTCTGGGCACATCTGTTACAGCGCGATGATCCTTGTAGATACATTGGCCAATTGATGGATCGCTCGCTCCTTCTCGACCGGGAACGTTTCTAATCCAGACGCTGAAGAGATAGGAACAGAAACGAAACACACCGTGTGTCTCGGCAAAGACAGCGGCAGCTTCGTCCGCAAAGCAGACATAGAAATCTAGACGACCAAAGCCTGCTTTGGCGAAGACCCACAAAGGCGCAAAAGCGCTCTTATGTTCATGGGCTAAGATCTAGGCGTCGCGCCAAGCTGTCACATGCAATCATCTTGGGCTCCCAAGCGACCAAAATGCAAATTTTCAGTCTGTTGTCACATGTCCTCAGTTTGACGCA
>CAYZKE010000378.1:0-889 GCA_964478505.1 uncultured Loktanella sp. | reverse complement strand
ACATAGAAATCTAGACGACCAAAGCCTGCTTTGGCGAAGACCTGCAAAGGCGCAAAGCTGAAGTTCGCTGCAAACGTGCAGTCTCTAGGGCGATCCAACGAAAGCTGCCATTCATTGAGGGGTCGAAACCAAGAATGCTGCAATCCATTTAAGTGCAGCTCCGAGTGAAAAGCCTCAAGCTCCTGCAAACTGCGCAAACAGCCGCTTCCGGGCCATAATTGCACGCAGCGTACAGGTGCAATCCGCTATCCCTCGCTGAACTCCCGTGCACGCCGATATACTGGCGAAGGTATCGCTCCAAGCTAAACCAAAAGCTGAAAGATATTTAAATTCAATAATTTAGTTGACCGCTTGTCGTATGTTGACCATAGGTAACTGTGCCCAAGCGCTGTCAGGCAGAACTGACACTGTCGAAGTATTGCCATTCGACCAGCCATGACGGGCCGATCACCCAAAAAAAGAGATAATGAGTATGAGTATTGAAGCAGTAGGGTTAGGATTTGGTGTTCTCGACTCGTTTGGTGCATTTGATGTTCTTAAGGGCCCTGACGAAGTTGCGGGCAAACTCGATGAGATCAGCGACCAGCTTGATGCCCTTGACCAACGCATCCAAGAAGGTTTCGCTGACATCCTAGACAATGCCGCGACGCTGGCAATCGTCGAAGCGAGAGCGGATTCGGCCGGCGCCGGCATCCGCCCGGCCCCCTATATCCGCGACATGAGCATCAATCCGCTGACCTACGCCGCGATTCGCACCGCTGGTCAGACGGGTGGCGTTTCCGTCCCGCACGGGGTCGGGACGGTGCTCAAGAACTGGGAAGCGATCAAAGCGGATGAGCGCAAAGCGAATGGCGAAGTTGAGAAAGGTCTGCTGGATGGAGTCTCCAAA
>CAYZKE010000377.1:2478-3874 GCA_964478505.1 uncultured Loktanella sp. | reverse complement strand
CACGCCTTTGATAACCCAGAAGATCGAACCGTCATTCAGGATCTCATCAGCCCGTTTCGGCCACATGCGGGTGATGTGGCGTGGCAGCCCGTCTTGGGTCTGCGCACGCGCCGTTGCCTGCCATGCAGCGAGATCGGCGACTGTTTCGGTGCCGACAGAAAGCTTCAGGATGTGGACGGTTTTCGACATCAATCCCCCCGGGATGAGTGATAGGTAACGTGGATAGGCTGCGCGACAAGGCTTGGCTAAAAAAGGTTTATGTGGTGGCCCGCTTGAGATCAACCGCTATATGTGGTATTTTCAACTGTGGCAAATTTGGCCTGATTTAGCCGTTTCCAACCCAACACCCAACACGTAAGATGCAGGCCTTGCCAGTACCGATGAGGAGATTCCCCGCCATGACCGCGTTTTCCGCCCCTATTGCTGAACAAATCTGGGACATGAAGTACCGGTTCAAGGATGCAGGCGGTACGCCGATCGACGAAACGGTCGAAGACACATGGAAGCGTATTGCCGGTGCGTTGGCTGCGGTTGAGGCTGATCCCAAAGCATGGGAAGGCAAATTCTACGATGCTCTTTCAGATTTCAAATATCTGCCTGCGGGCCGGATCACGGCAGGGGCTGGCACGGCGCGGTCGGTGACGCTGTTCAACTGTTTTGTCATGGGCACGGTCCCTGACAGCATGGGGGGCATCTTTGATATGCTCAAAGAGGCGGCGCTGACGATGCAGCAGGGTGGCGGGATCGGCTATGATTTCTCCACGATCCGCCCCAAGGGTGCCAGCGTCATGGGTGTCGCGGCAGATGCGTCGGGCCCGCTGTCCTTCATGGATGTCTGGGATGCGATGTGCCGCACGATTATGTCGGCCGGTTCGCGCCGCGGTGCGATGATGGCGACAATGCGGTGTGATCACCCTGATGTAGAGGATTTCATCACGGCGAAGTCTGATCCTGCACGTTTGCGCATGTTCAATATGTCCGTGCTGATCACTGACCCCTTCATGGATGCGGTGAAAGCAGACGGACCTTGGGATCTGGTCTTTGGCGGGCAGGTCTATCGTACAGTGCGCGCGCGCGATTTGTGGGATGCGATCATGCGCTCGACCTATGACTATGCTGAACCGGGTGTGATTTTCATCGACCGGATCAACCAGATGAACAACCTGAGCTATTGTGAAACCATTGCGGCAACGAACCCCTGTGGTGAACAGCCCCTGCCACCCTATGGCGCATGCTTGCTGGGCTCTATCAATATGGCGCGTTTGGTCAGTGATCCGTTTGAAGATGTAGCAGCACTCGATGAGGGGGCGCTGGCTGATCTGGTCGCGACAGCGGTGCGGATGATGGACAATGTTGTGGATGCTTCGCGGTTCCCGCTTGAGGCACAGCAGGCCGA
>CAYZKE010000377.1:0-2378 GCA_964478505.1 uncultured Loktanella sp. | reverse complement strand
ATCAGCCTTTATGCGGGTAACGTGTCCTCAGGCATCGAGCCTGTGTTTGCCTACGCCTACACGCGCAAGGTTCTCCAAAAAGACGGCTCGCGCACCGAGGAAGAGGTTGTGGATTACGCGGTTCAGTTGTGGCGCGACCTGAAAGGTGATGCACCTTTGCCCGACTATTTTGTGAATGCACAAACGCTCGCCCCGCTGGATCATGTGCGCATGCAGGCGGCGGCACAGAAGTGGATCGACAGCTCGATCTCCAAGACAATCAACTGTCCCGAGGATATCAGCTTCGATGACTTCAAAGAGGTCTACATGGCTGCATGGGATCAGGGCTGCAAAGGCTGCACCACCTACCGTCCAAACGATGTGACCGGATCGGTCCTGTCGGTTTCGCAAGAGGCATCGCCGTCCGAGGTTCCCGCTCAGGTCCGCCATGAAGGCGAGGGCGCCGAGGTTGTTTACATGTCAGAGCCGCTGGACCGCCCGCAGGAGTTGGAAGGCGCAACCTATAAATTGAAGTGGCCCGATAGTGAGCATGCGATCTATATCACCGTGAACGATCTGGTGATCGCGGGCCATCGGCGCCCGTTCGAGGTGTTTATCAATTCCAAGAATATGGAACACTTTGCCTGGACCGTGGCGCTTACGCGCATGATCTCGGCAGTGTTCCGGCGCGGTGGCGATGTGTCTTTCGTGGTTGAGGAACTCAAGGCCGTGTTTGATCCGCGTGGTGGCGCGTGGATGCAGGGTAAATATGTGCCGTCTATTCTGGCCGCGATTGGGGGTGTCATTGAAAAACACATGGTCGCTACCGGTTTTCTGGCAGGCGAGGGCATGGGCCTGAAAGCCGATCCGCAGGCGGATGTTGTTGCCATCAACGGTGGACCGCGTGGCAAGGCGTGCTCGTCTTGCGGCTCTTACGACCTGCGCATGGTTGAGGGCTGCATGACCTGCGGGTCTTGCGGGTATTCCAAATGTGGCTAGAGCGGCTTGCGTCGCAATAGCCACACAAAGAAGACACCGCCGATCAGACCGGTGACAATCCCGATCGGGATGTCATCAGGGGCCATAATTGTGCGTGCGATGATATCCGCCCAAAGCAGAAAGATCGCACCGCAGACGGCAGAAACGGGCAGTACGCGGGTGTAATCGCCGCCGACAATCAGGCGTACAATATGGGGGATCATCAGGCCGACAAAGCCGATGATCCCTGAAAACGCCACCATCACGCCGGTGATGAGCGCGCCGACCACGAAGATCGTCAGGCGAAACCGGCCGACAGGAATGCCCAAGGTGGCGGCAGTCTCATCCCCGATCGTCATCGCGTTAAGGTTGCCAGCGTTGGCCCAAAGATACGCGCCGCAAAGCGCGAGGATCACCAGCGGATAGATCAACTGGCTCCATTGGGCGAGGCCGAGGCCGCCAAGCATCCAGAAAACGACGGTGTGAACAGCGCGAGGATCGCCCAGAAAGATCAGCACATTTGCGGCGGACATCACAATGAACGACACTGCGACGCCAGCGAGCACCAGTCTGTCAGCGGAGGTGGCAGTGGTGAATTGGGCAACGCCGAGCACGAGAAGCGTAGCGCCGAGTGCACCGAGAAACGCCATCAGCGGCACGGTGAGCAGGCCGAGGAAAAGCCCTGTGTGCAAAAGCGCGAGGATCGCGCCGAACGCCCCGCCTGCGGAGATGCCCAAGAGATGCGGGTCGGCCAGCGGATTGCGCGTGACCGCTTGCAGGCTCGCTCCGACGATGGCGAGACCCGCGCCAACCAAACAGGCCAGGATCGCGCGGGGAAAGCGAATGTCCCAGACGATGGCCTCGCGCCCGGCGGACCAATCAGGGGTGATGAAAAAAGGCATCACTTTATGCAGCAATATCCCCCAGACCGTCGGAAGCGGGACCGAGACCGCACCGACACTGACCGCCGTAGAGAGCGATAGAAAAAGCAAGACAGACCCCAGCCCGAAGGTCAGCCGCAGTCGCGCCTTCTGGGGGTTGAGCGTGGTGGTCTGTCTGCGCGCCTCATCCATCTGTTAATTGACGCGGAATGCTGCAGCGAGTGTTTTCACGGCCTGGATGTTGCGCGGGCCCGGCGTTGCCTCGACATACTCAAGCACGACAAAACGGTCGTTCTTGACAGCGTCAAGGTTTGCGAAGGCGGGGTTGGACACCAAGAAGTCGCGTTTTTGCGCAGCAGTCACTTCGCCATAATTCACGATGACGATAATTTCGGGGTTTGCCGCGACAACGGCCTCCCAGCCGACGGTGGTCCAGCTTTTGTCGAGATCATCCAAGATGTTCTCACCGCCTGCCGCTGCGATCAGTGCGTTTGGCATGGCATAGCGGCCTGCCGTAAAGGGCGCATCCTCGCCGCTGTC
>CAYZKE010000376.1:2438-3895 GCA_964478505.1 uncultured Loktanella sp. | reverse complement strand
TGTTGGCTGTCACACTGCACCAACATGGCACATTGCGATGCCGTCGGGGTGGAGCCGTCCACACCATCAGACCAATTCGAACTCGTCTCACTTTGGACAGTATGTCTGCCCTTTATTCGACGCAGAGACCGCGCCACTCAGATAGAGCGGCCGTGCGGTTCGGATGTGTCGCAATTTTTTGTCCGTCGTCAGAGTTTTTCGGAGATTTTTGGTCGTTTCGTAAGGGAGGCTCTGGTTCGTTTTCTGTTTTAGAGCGCCCCGCCTTTAACCTGAGGTATATCCGGCGGCCTTGAAGTAGTTCTAACACTCTTCCGGTGAGAAGAGATCGCAGATTTGGGCGATAGCATCGAACATTTCGTTGAAGCTTCGGGCTCCGATGCGGCGTAAGTGTGCTTTGAGTTTGGAGAAGGCCATTTCTATCGGGTTCAAATCGGGGCTGTATGGCGGCAGGAACAGGAACCAACAACCTGCGTCACGCATGGCCTTGGCGGCTACAGCGTTCTTGTGGGTTGCAAGGTTGTCGAGAATGACGACGGTGCCGGGTTCCAGTTCGGGCACGAGCACCTTTTCAACATAGGCGGCGAAAGCAGAGCCATCCATTGCGCCTTTGATCACCCAGGGTGCAATCATGGCATCAGGCGTGAGCCCGGCGATGAAGGTCTGCGTTCCCCACGATCCGAAGGCAGCATCCATCACCAAACGGTCCCCGCGCGGCGACCATCCCCGCTGGCGTGTCAGGTTGGTTTTGACAGAGGTTTCATCAATGAAGACAACGCGTTCGGGTTGATCCGATACGGCGGGAACACGATGCCTGAACCAGTCTTCGCGCTGTTTCCTTACCTTGGCGCGGCGTCGCTCGGTGGCGACCAATGACTTTTTTTGTATGTGAAGCCAAGCTTGCGAAGGAACTTGCCAATGGCATTCGGATGCGCCTGAACACCCGTTGCGTCCATCAAGGCGGAAGCCAGCTCGGGCATCGTGATATCTCCATCCTGCGCGATGAGCTCCGTGAAAAGGGCGCGGTGTGGGTCAAGCTTGCCTTTACCTCGCGGGCGCCCCTGCGTGGCTGGGAGAGCCCGACCTGTTCGCCGGATTGCAAGCGCCCAACGGGCCCCGTGCTGGCGCACCTGGTGACAGCTTCAATCGCAAAGCCGCAGCCCGCCCGCTCAAACCCTCCTCAATGTATCGCTGAAACCGCGCCCGAAGTGCATCTGGCAAAGGTGCTGACATGACCCATCCTCCCAAAAAGGATGAATCACACCGTCAGCGGAAAGGGAATCCCACGATTCAGGGTTTGGGCGGGACGCTTTAACCAACCGTCCCGCATACACTTCCCCACGATGCGCATCGAGCGGGAAGGGTCACTCCCATGCCGCGATACGATTCTGACACGACTTCTCTCTGACGCCGGAAGGCTGACCGTGAGAGACCGGTCTGAACAGGCTTTGGTATCCCCA
>CAYZKE010000376.1:1554-2428 GCA_964478505.1 uncultured Loktanella sp. | reverse complement strand
TCGCTTAGAGCCCGTGTGCAAAGTACGTTACCCTAGAGATTGATGCGTCGACCCTGTTCTGGTTCCAACTTGTGGCGATCCCTGTTCAGACAGGTGCGTTGACCACGGAGCGAAGAGTGAACCCGGCCGGGACACAGACGTCAGCGCGGTGAATCCGCCTGAAGGATTTCACGCATGCAACCCGATGAGCGAAGACTGGTTCGAATCCGTCTGATGGTGTGGACGGCGCCACCCGAACGGCATCGCAATGTGCCATGCTGGTGCTGTTTGAGACCAACAGTGGGAAGGAGCCATTCACATGACGATTACAACACTCGGGATTGATCTCGCCAAGTTTGTTTTCCAGCTCCACGGGATGGATGCGGATGGGGCGGTCGTCTTGAAAAAGAAGCTGCGGCGAGGGGCCGTTCTCGATTTTATCGACAAACTGGACCCCTGCCTGATCGGCATGGAAGCTTGTGCCACATCGCATTATTGGGCGCGTGAGATCGCGTCGCTTGGACATGACGTGCGGGTGATCCCGCCCGCCTACGTAAAGCCTTACATCAAACGGCAAAAGAACGATGCTGCAGATGCGGAAGCCATCTGCGAGGCTGTAACGCGACCCAACATGCGCTTTGTGCCGGTGAAGACCGAAGAACAGCAGGGGGTTCTTGTGCTGCATCGGTCGCGCGACTGGCTGATGCGGCAGCGCACGATGATCCTGAATGCGATCCGGGCACACTTTGCCGAGTTTGGGATCATCGCCGCCCAGGGGCCTCGGAAGGTGGCAGACTTGGTCGGTCGCCTCTATGATGATGACACTCTCGGACTACCCGAGGTCGCCCGGTCCGCGCTCGTGGCTTTGGCGGGTCCACTCGAAGGTCTGGCCGCC
>CAYZKE010000376.1:977-1544 GCA_964478505.1 uncultured Loktanella sp. | reverse complement strand
CGAGGTAAAGGCCGGTCAGGCTATCGATGAAGGTGTAGAGCGAGAGCGCCAGGCACTGCATGCCCGCGCCGATGAAGATAGTCATCAAACCGCCGATCCGGTCGCTGATCAGCCCGTTGATCAATTGCCCCGTTCCGTACGCGAGCGCCCATACGCCGAAGAGGTCCGCGATATCGAACGGCAGTTGATGGCATGGCATCGACAGAATGCTGCGAGCCAGCGCCTCGAACCGATCCCGGGCGTGGGCATCATCACCGCGACCGCTCTCGCTGCCAGCGTACCCGATCCAGCCGCGTTCAAATCCGGTCGACAGTTCGCAGCCCACCTTGGCCTCGTGCCCAGGTAAAACTCGTCGGGCGGCAAGGACCGTCTTGGCCATATCTAAAAGATGGGCAACGGTTAGCTGCGACGACTGTTGGTGGTTGGCGCAACTTCAGTGACCCGGCGAGCAGCTTCCAATAACACGCGAACGGGCGTCTGGGTCAGGTCGCTTCTCGAACGCAAGCCGACGCGGCTCGTCACCGTCGCCATCGCCAACAAGGCCGCGCGTACAGCTTGGGCGTTGCT
>CAYZKE010000376.1:0-967 GCA_964478505.1 uncultured Loktanella sp. | reverse complement strand
AACAAAGGAGAGACACGCGGCGCCTGACATCGCCGCGATGAGAAGCAAGGGCAGCAGTGAGTGATGATAATCGAAAGGGACCGCAACCGGGACATCCCGAGGTGCTGTCAGGGCTTGAAAGCTCGGTCGTCTGATTGGGACCCGGTACGCGGACTTCATCAAGGCCAGCGGTCACATGCACCGCGTCAACAGGCCGGACACATGACCGCAACCAGCAACGATCAACAGCAGCTCAAATTAACCCTTGCAAAAAAGGAGCCGTCCACAAATGACACCACCATGTCTCCACATAATCGCGGCCAAAGCTTTCGCAGTGGATGACAAGTTTCTTATTCGTGGTATAATAACACCGATATGATGATATGGGACAGAGCCATGACAACAGACAAAATTGACACTTCGAAGCTCTTGGGCTTCAGTCGCAAAGGCGATCCTCTTTTTGACATTCTGGTCGTTTCGACCGGCGATCTTGCTCAAGCCCGTGCCGTTGGCATCGGCAAAGCGGAGGGCGGCGCAAAGCCAAGCGGCGCGACTAAGCTGGCAGGTGCCGTCAAGACGTAAGTGGCGGACTGCGCAGCATTTACAAACACCGATTTCTTTGCACTCAGTAAAGCGATGAAGAACTACGCGTACTTCTTTGTATGACGGGCATTGGAATGCAGCAAACGGGACATAAGACGAAGATGCAAAAATCTCTGGATACATCGAAATTACTTGGGTTCGATAAGAGTGGTCAGCCGATTTTCGACATAGTTGAAACGGCAGTCGAAGAGTCCTTGGCAAGCCGCGCCGCCGGTACGGGCAAAGCCATAGGATTCGGCAAGGCGGGCGGCGTCGGAAAGGTTCCCGGAGATGTAAAGACCTGACATGGACACCTGAGACGATCATTGGGCCGCATCTGCATGTACGACATCACCGAAACATTGCCCGAGGCGTCACCATTTCCCATCGGGATACGAATGGCCGA
>CAYZKE010000375.1:0-3914 GCA_964478505.1 uncultured Loktanella sp. | reverse complement strand
AAATGGCAACCGCCCGTTTCGGCCCTCAGCTTCACTGCCTGGCAACTCACCGCCGGAGGTCTGATCCTATTACCGCTCGCCCTGATCGTCGAACCGCCGCTACCACCGCTCACGGTCACGAACCTCGCCGGGCTGACCTGGCTTGGCCTTATTGGCGCTGCTTTGACCTATGCGATCTGGTTCCGAGGCGTTGCGCGGCTGGAGCCCGGCGCGGTCTCCATGCTTGGCATGATGAGCCCGGTAACGGCAGTGATCCTTGGCTGGGTGGTGCTGGGGCAGTCCCTCGCGCTGGTGCAAGTGATCGGTGCGATGATCATTCTCGGTTCTGTCTGGGCAGGGCAGGTGGCAAACCGCCAACGTGCTGGCGATGCCTCAGTGCGTTCTGTTCCGACGCGGGCGAAGACCGCCTAAAAACAATCAAGAAAGGATATTCCAAATGCCCGATCTTACACTCACTTCAGTCCTTGTCCGAAAGACGCGGCTCGCAGGACTGCTCTACCTCATCATTATCATTGCTGGTCTGTCTGCCGAGCTAGGTCTGCGTGGACCCCTGATTGATCTTCAGGACGCAGGCGCCACCGCCGCTGCGATCCTGGATGCGCCGGGCCAGTTCCGGCTGGCCATCGCCGCCGACCTCGTGATGGCGCTTTGCGATGCTGGGCTCGCCATACTGCTTTATCTGATGTTTCGGATTGCGTCGCCGGGGCTTGCCCTGTCCGCGATGGTGTTTCGACTGATCCAGACTGTGCTAATCGCCGCGAACCTTATAATCCTGCAAGCCGTTTGGCTTCTGATTTCTGGCGCAAACAAGCTTGCCGATGCAAACGCCCTCGCGTTGATCCTCCTCGATCTACACGGGCACGGCTATGACCTCGGCCTCGTTTTCTTCGGCGTGAACAGCCTGATCATGGGTCTGCTTCTCTGTCGGTCAGGTCTCGTTGCGAAGATCTTTGGGGCCGGCCTGTTGATCGCAGGGCTCGTTTATCTGATCGGTAGCGGCCTGCGCTTCTTCGCGCCTGAATGGTCGGCGGTATTCGCGCCCGCTTACCTGCTGACGATCCTCGCCGAGACGGCGTTCTGCTTCCGGCTACTTTTTCAAAGAAACCCAGTCTAATATGGAGCAGGTTATGATGGTGGTCTCAAGGGCTGTTCGGATCAAATGCGCCGATGGTCAACCGACGCGCGCCCTTGCGCCCATCTCGCAGATTTCGGAACAGGCGGTTTCGACTTATCACAATCAACCAGGAGAAGTTTCATGTCTGAACGAGGTTTCACAGTCCGCGGCCTTGGAGAAATCGCCATCCGGTGCATTGATCTTGACGCAATGGTTACATTTTATCGCGATGTCATCGGGCTCGAACCGCTCAACGATCCGGACAACGGCCGTATCGTTTTCTTTCGCATCGCCGAGGGCTTCGGTGGCCATACAGCGGTTCTGGCTCTGTTTCGTCACGACATCAAAGGCGCAGGCCAGACGCGGGCGAGCAGCTTACCCCCCCTCTACCGGCCAATGCTCATCGCTTCATCACATCGCACTCAGTCTGCCTTGGGATGAGCAGGACGCTGTCACTGCATGGTATGAGACACTTGGTCGGAAATACAGCGTCGAAAAATTCGATTGGGTGGGTTGGCGCGGGGTCTTCACCTTCGACCCGGATGGCAACACAGTCGAACTGGTTGCAAAGGATCCAAGTTGGGTCGCTCCTTCAAGCGCGGCGGCTGAAGCGGCGAGCCGTTGAGCCGCAACAAGATACCAAGCACAAAGTGCGTTCTCATGATCTGTCAAAGCCTTGGCAGCCAAAGCCAATACTTTGGGATCAGATCCCGCTAAATGCCAATCCTGAAATCTTTTTATCCGCCACAAGGGAGCCATAACAATGTTGTCTGAATCTCCGACACTGCACATGCTTTGCGGAAAGATTGCGTCCGGGAAGTCTTCCATGGCCGCCCGGCTCGCGACGGCGCCTGGAACTGTTCTCATAGCTGAGGATGTCTGGCTCGACGCGCTCTTCGCAGATGAGCTGCATTCGCTGCAGGATTATGTGCGGTGCTCATCCAAGCTCCGAAGTGTCATGGGGCATCACGTGGTCGCCTTGCTGGAGGCGGGAGTGTCGGTCGTCCTCGACTTCCCGGCAAACACTGTCGCGCAACGGACCTGGATGAGGGAGATCCTCGCCGGAACCGAAGCTACGCATCAGCTTCACGTGTTCGACGTGTCAGACGAGGTCTGCTTGGTTCGGCTGCGCGCGCGAAATGCGGCGGGAGACCACCCCTTCGCGGTGACAGAGGCACAGTTTCACCAGTTTTCCAGTCACTTCTCAGCGCCGACGGCTAGCGAAGGCTTTAATCTCGTGGTGCATAAAGAAGTAAATGATCAGGTCACAGAGAAGCATCCTTAAGATATGTGGTTCCACAAGGCTATATAGGATGAACCGAGCCAACATGGGATCGAAAGGGTTCAAGCGCAGATCACCCGACTTAGAACGCCAGAAGGCAATTGAACTTTCCACACTCTCAGAGCATGAAGCTCGTTAGCTATTTGGATGTCAATCCGAACCCGTCCAATCCATCGCTGGACAGACCCCAACGCTAGCCTCGAATGACTGCTTCACTGTTGTTTTATGACCTTGGTGGACATCGCAGAAACAGTCAGTCTGGGCTCAAACCGAACCCTAGCTGCGCGATGCGCCGAGGTCTGCTCTGCGCGAAAAAGCTGTCGCTAGCGTTCGGCTTATAAACAGCAGCACAAAACCGCCATCAATCTGCGCCGTCCCGAACTTGATCTGCACCTAGGCACATGATTGGTTAGAGATCATGACAGTCGACAGCCTTGCCGTTCTCTTCATTGCAGCATGTATCGGTGCGATCTCCTTCCAGATAGCGATCGTAGCTGGCGCGCCTTGGGGACATTTGACGCAAGGCGGCAGATTTCTGGGCAAGCTACCGATTGCTGGTCGAGCCGCCGCGTTGGTCTCGATAATCATCTTGCTCTTGATGGCTCTCGCCGTCAGTTCGGCGGCAGGTGGTTGGCCAAATTGGCCCGATTGGACAGGTTGGGTCGCCTTGTCTTTGCAGACTGCTTCCACGGTGGTGAATTGGATCACCCCATCACGGCCGGAAAGACTGCTTTGGGGACCAATTAACTCAGTCATGCTTGGTTTGGCTGCGGCAGTGGTGCTCTGGGGCTAACACATGCCTTATCCACACGTCAGTTGGGTCATGGACCACTCTCGCCCCGTCTCAGACTGTGTGTGCTGCGGCCAGCCAGCAGAGTGCCGCCACTGCCGAACCGGCGGTTCTTGAGTGGTTCAGCCGTGTCCATCGCTGCACATAGCGGGGCCAGTAGGTGGCGGTTTCGTTGGGCTGGCCGTCCATGGCGTCGAGGCGCGTGTTCATCGGGACATTGCCCAATCCGGTCACGGCAAGGACACCGACCAAATATGCGACGCCCCCTGCCAGGGTGAGCGCCCGTGCGGCGCCTTCCAATTGCCAGAGCGCCACGACGCCCAAGGCTCCTGACACCGGAACAAGCCCAATTAGCAGCACCATAAACACTGACCGATAAACCGTGCGGTTTAGCCCGACCATACCTGCAGCCCCTTGGAATGCAGGGGCCTGCAAAAGCCCCCGCATGATAAAGTCCGAAAACCCGAGGAACACTCCGGCGACCAGCGCCATTGCCATCCCTGCGATCATCAGTATCCATTCCATCATCTCTGCTCCTTAGCTCGACAGGCCAACGGCACGACCGATGTATTGCTTGTCTGACAACTGACGGGTCAGAAAACGAGCTAACTCGCTGCGGGCGATCTTCAGATCGAGGCCACGCGCCGAATTCGGAACATCCTTGTCTGACGTCAGCGCCTATGGGTCCAAATAGGGTCATTTGCTAAGAGAGTGTTTGTTGCTCATCG
>CAYZKE010000374.1:0-3915 GCA_964478505.1 uncultured Loktanella sp. | reverse complement strand
CGCATGGCCGAATGCGCGACGGACCGAAGGGCCGTTCTCCCCTGCGACACGCGAATCCGAGCAGGGGAGGCCGACAGGCTGGGACTCAGGTCGATGGTCGAGTGCACAAAACCGACACACTCCGCATGCAAACCGTGCAAATTGTCTGGTCTGTTAAAGGGTTCGGATGTAGAAAAGACCCTATCAATGCTGAAAATGATCATTCAGAAAGAGCAGTTCGACTTTGGCTTCCGCCCAACAACTCATCGGTCTCGTTAAGAGCCACGCAGAAGGGGACGCTGATCGTTTTTACGATCTGGCGATGCAACTCTCGGCGGCCGAAGAGCAGAAGGGACACACCCGGCTGGCTGAACAGTTGCGGCAGTGGGCTGAAGCGGGGCAAAAGCGGCCAGCAAAGCGAACCCCTGCAGTCACCCCTATCGCAACACCTCGCGGCGATCTTGCAGAGTTTCTTGCAGCGTCTTATCCGACGGAGCGACTCGTCGATGTAATCTTGCCGGATAGGATTGGGAGTGAACTGTCGCATCTCGTCTTCGAGACGCGTATGCGCGAAAAGCTCGAGGCAAAAGGCCTGAAGCCACGGAGGCGCGTTCTCCTCTCTGGTCCTCCCGGTACCGGCAAGACACTGAGTGCGTCAGCACTGGCCGGGGAGCTGCAGTACCCCTTGTTTTCGGTCATGCTCCACGGTCTAATAACGAAGTTCATGGGCGAAACGGCGCAGAAATTGAAGATGGTCTTTGATGCCATCAAGACAACACGCGGTATCTACCTGTTCGATGAAATTGACGCTTTGGCTGCGGCCCGGGGCGGTGAGAACGATGTCGGCGAAGCCCGGCGGGTTCTGAACTCATTCTTGCAGTTCCTGGATGAAGACACAGGGCCTTCGATCGTCGTCGCCACTACAAACTTGCCGGGAATTCTTGACCGCGCCGTGCTGCGCCGCTTCGATCTCGTGTTGCCCTATGTGATGCCCGATGGTCCCGCCATCCGACAGGCACTCGAACGCCGTCTGATCGGTTTCTCGTTCAATCGAATAGGATGGAAGCGGGTGACGGATGTCGCCACTGGCCTCTCAACGGCCGATATTGTGGCCGCGGCGGAAGATGCCGCGAGACGTGCGGTTTTGAATGATACTGACAAGATTGCGACACAGGATTTGCTTGACGCCCTCGAACGCCGACGGTCGCTCCAAGATTTAGGGACCAATGACAATGGCACGAGAGCTTCCACACTTCCACCTTCGCAATCTAGGACAACCTCGCCCATTCCAGGCAAAGGGCAGGGGCGGGTCCAAAAGACCAAGTGATGTCCCCAATCGCGCTGCGCACGCCCAAGCGCTGCTTCAGGCCATCGATGCGTTGCCGGATATTACGGCCGCTGAGCTTCCCGGCGTATATCTCGAAGTCAGCTCCCGTATCGACGAGCGCCTGAAAAAGGATAGCCTAGACGCCAGTGGCCTGATGCTTCTCCGCATCGAAGATTTTCCTATTCCAGGTGGCGCCCAAGAGCGTGCGACGGTGTTTGCAACAGCCAAGGGTATTGAGAACCTACGCAAGAAGGTCGACCAGTTTCGGACGGAAGACACGCCTGATCGCGAGAAAGATGGTGAATTCATCCCGGGCCGACCAAAGAATGCAGACTTGGTTCAAAGCGTCGCTGCCATTACGGAAGCGGGATTGCGTGCCCTCTGGCGCAGCCCGCCGGGCAAGTTTCCCGCGGCGGATATTGCGGCAGTCTGGGAGGTTTGGCTTGAGCCCCAAATGACCGAGGCTTTCGTTGCAGCAGCGCCTAACTATGGTGTGACTGTGGGCGCGGATCGGCTGGAGTTTCCCGAAGATACAGTGGTGGTCGTCCAGGCCGATCGCAATCAGCTTGCCCAAGCCGTCCGGCGACTGGGTGGCGTACGCGCACTTGCCGCTCCGACAATCACTGCAGATTTCTTTGACGGCTTGCCGGTGGCCGAACAGGCACAGTGGGTCGATGAGCTTTCAGGACGGACCACTTATTCGGATCACCCCAATGCTGGCTACGTTACGCTCCTGGATACTGGTGTCAGTCGGGCGCATCCTCTGATTCAGCCGGCGCTTAGCGTGGATGATCGACATGCCGCAAATCCGGCTTGGGGATTGGAGGATGTGAAGGGCCATGGAACGCAGATGGGAGGACTCGCGCTCTTTGGCGATCTGACGCAAAAACTTCATCAGGCGAACCCAGTTATGGTCATGAACCGTCTGGAATCCGTCAAACTCCTGCCAGATGCCGGCATGAACCCGCATCATCTCCTAGGCGCGGTGACCAGGCAGGCGATCAATGCGGTCGAACAGGTTGGTCCGCGACGCCGTACTTTCACCATGACGACGACGACGGGTGAGGACACGCCGCACGACGGTGCCCCGACCTCGTGGTCGACGGAAGTCGATCAGCTTGCCGCCGGTGTGTCAGGTGGCCTCAGACAGCAGCGCCTGGTGCTGGTTTCGGCAGGGAATACCGACAACTTCACCTTTGGTGCCGGAAACTACCTCGACCGATGCGATCACGAAGACAACGAGATCGAGTCGCCTGCCCAAGCGTGGAATGTTTTGTCTGTTGGAGCCTTTACCGAGAAGACTGTACTACCAAACGGAGACCCGGCCCAAGCGCTTGCACCATTCGGCGATCTATCGCCAGCTTCGAGAACTGCATCGTGGTCGTCCCATTGGCCGAACAAGCCGGACGTTGTCCTTGAGGGCGGAAACTGGGCGCTAAGTGCCATGCCTCCGCCAATGCGGCACGGATGGTTATCGCTCCTTTCGACGCACCATAATTATCCGGTCCGATCTTTCACATTCACCTTCGACACCAGCGCTGCGACAGCGCTTGCAGCGAAGGATGTAACGGAACTCTGGTCGGATTATCCGACACTTTGGCCCGAGACAGTCCGTGGTCTCTATGTGTCTTCCGCGCGTTGGACTCAGCAGATGCGAGCACATTTGCCGGCCCAAGCGAACAAAGGTCATTACATGCCGCTTTTTCAGCGCTATGGATTTGGCGTTCCGGACATGGCCCGTGCCCGCCGCAGCGCGTCGAACGCGCTGACACTCATCGTGGAAGACACGATTACACCCTACGGAATCTCCGAAAAGACCGGCGGTGATGTCCACAATGAGTTGAAGCTCTTCGCCCTACCCTGGCCCGTTGAGGCTTTGCGCGCGCTCGGGAATGCCGACGTTACCTTGCGGGTGGCGCTAAGCAGCTTTATTGCTCCAAACCCGTCAGAAGCCTCACGCGGCGTTCGTTATCGCTACGCATCCCACAATCTGCGGTTCCAACTCAATCGCGCCGGCGAGAACGAAGCCCAATTCCTGGCTCGGATCAGCAAGGCGGCCGAACAGCCCGACGGTCCCGCAAACGACGAGGATGATCTTTGGGACTACGGTAGCAATCGGCGCCATGTCGGATCGCTGCACATCGATCAACTGACTTGCAAGGCATCAGACCTCGCAAGGCGAAACTTGTTGGCCGTTCACCCGGTCACCGGATGGTGGAAATCCAAAAAGCTTCTCGCTGAAGGTTTGCCTTCTGTGCGCTATGCATTGATCGTAGAAATCGATGCGGAAGGGTTGGACACCGAACTCTATGCCGAGGTTCAAGTAGCTGTCGAAGCCCTAATTGCCGCTCAAGCGGTTGTGCAAGTTTGACTCTATTGGAGACGCTGTGCAGCGCTTCCAATCTAGACAATGCATCTACATCGGACCGCCTCATGCAATCGCCATTCGATCGCTCGACTGACCAAGGCATGGAAAAAGGGGAACCGTGATCCCACGGCTCCCCTTTGCGTTCAGATGGTCTCCCCCTCGCGCGCCGATTAGGCGACCAGCGACAGCCCCGCGCCCGCGTCCTGCGGCTGCTCACCGCTGTCGATGAACGGGATGATCG
>CAYZKE010000373.1:0-3920 GCA_964478505.1 uncultured Loktanella sp. | reverse complement strand
TTGGTCAGCGAAAAGGCCGATCTGGAGGCCGCCATTGCGGCGCTGCGTTCGGGGATTGCGAGCCTGAACCGTGAAGGTCGTGAGCGGTTGCTGACAGCCTTCGAGCAGGTGAACGAGAACTTCGGTTTGTTGTTTACCCATTTGTTTGGCGGTGGCGAGGCGAAACTGGTTTTGGTCGAATCCGATGACCCGCTTGAGGCCGGACTTGAGATCATGTGTCAGCCGCCGGGCAAGAAGCTGAGCACGCTATCGCTGTTGTCCGGGGGTGAGCAGACGCTGACAGCGCTTGCGCTGATTTTTGCGGTGTTCCTTGCGAACCCTGCGCCGATCTGTGTGTTGGACGAGGTGGATGCGCCGCTGGATGACGCCAACGTCACGCGCTTCTGTGACCTCTTGGACGAGATGACGCGCCGCACCGAGACCCGTTTCCTGATTATCACCCACCATGCGGTGACGATGAGCCGGATGGACCGGCTTTTCGGGGTGACCATGGGCGAACAGGGTGTGTCGCAGCTGGTATCGGTCGACCTGAAAAAAGCGGCGGCGATGGTGGCCTGAGCCGGAGCCTCCGGCGGGGATATTTCAGGGGCCAGTAATAACAAAAGTGGCTTTATAGCCGGTTCAAGAGGTCGATTGTGGGCCAAGCGTCGGCAGGTAGGCCGAGGCGAATTTGTTCGGCTTGCACGGCGGCCCGTGTCATCGCGCCCAAGATGCCGTCAATGCCGCCCACGTCATGGCCGCGCTGGGTGAGCTTTTGCTGGAGTTGCTGCATTTGCTGACCGCTGAGCGCCGGTGTCGGGTTGCCCGCGTCATAAACGGCCGCACCGCCAAGCCGTGTTGCGAAATAAGCGGCGGTGGTGACGTAGACGAAGCTTTTGTTCCAGTCGAAATAGACCTCGAAATTCGGGTAGGCGAGGAAGGCAGGGCCATTGCGGCCCATAGGGAGCAACACAGAGGCCTGAAGGTTGGCAGGTCCAAGCGCGCCTTCGCGGGCCCGCACGCCGCGCGCGGCCCAGTCGCGCACGCTGGCCTTGTGGTTCAGTCCGGTTTGCGCCCAGTCGAGGTTTTCGGGGACAACAATCTCTTGCAGCCAAGGTTCATTTGGCCGCCAGCCCAAGGATGACAGCACATTTGCGCCCGTCATCAGCGCATCTGCCGATGAACCTTTGAGATCGACAATCCCGTCTCCGTCGCCGTCCATGCCTTGGCGGATGATTTCGCGCGGCAATTTCTGAAGTTGCCCGATTTCGCCTGCCCATGCCCCTGTGGTTGACGCAGGGTTCATGCCGCCGCGGCGGTAAAGTTCAATTGCAGCGATCAGTTGGGGGCGGAAAAGATCTGGTCTGCGGCAATCATGTGCGAGTGTCAGCAGCGCGTTGCGGGTGTTGAACGATCCCTGCACCTGCCCGTAGTCCGTCTCAAAAGCCCAGAAAGCCAAGAGCACGCCGCGCGGGATGCCGAAACGTGCTTCGATCGTGTCAAAGGTACTGTCCAGCCTTTGCCCATAGATGCGCCCGTTGTCGATCCGGTTCTGGCTGATGAGCGCCCGCGAAAAGCTGATGAAGTCCCGCTGGAACACGCCTTGCGCACGGTCGGCGTTGATCACGGCCTGATCAATTTGTGCGCCCTGGAAGAACGCATCGACGGTTTGGGCCGGGATGCCTGTTGCGCGTGCTTCAGCTTTGACACCTTCGATAAAGGGACCCACCGGCCCGCCGCAGGTTTGCGCGCTGGCGGTGCTTGCGAGAATGGATAGAGCGAAAATGGCGCCGCGCATTGAAATCTCCGTTTCAAGAATATTCCAGCAGCGTAGCATTGCGGTTGTGCAGCGCAAGGCTAGCCCCTTGCGCAGGTGAGAAAATTGCCGATCAGGACAACGCGAATGCAACTATAAATGCCAACGCAAGGGTCAGTGCCCATGTCCGCCAGAGCGTCTGAACCGCGCGATCAATATCATCCGGTCCCAGCGTACGTTCCCCTTCTGCATTCACAAAGGGGTACGGCTGCATGATGCCGTCATAGCTGCGCGGACCGCTGAGGGCGATATTGAGACCATGCGCCATTGCCGCTTCGGGCCAGCCTGCATTGGGCGAGCGGTGCAACGGGGCTTCGCGCAGGATTGCGCCTAAGTTGGGCCGCGATGTGACAGCCCAGATCATCACTGCGGTCAGCCTTGCTGGGATCAGGTTAAGGAGATCATCAAACCTGGCAGCAGCCCAGCCGAAATTCTCGTGTCGGGGGGTGCGGTAGCCGATCATGCTGTCGGCCGTATTGGTGATTTTATAGATCAGCAGGCCGGGCAGGCCCGCGACGGCAAACCAGAAAATGGGCGCGATCACCCCGTCAGAGAGGTTTTCCGCGGCACTTTCGATGGCCGAGCGGGCGACGCTGGGGGCATCCATATCCTTCGTGTCGCGTCCGACGATCATCGCAACGCTACGGCGGGCGTCGCCAAGGGACAGGCGCAGGGCATCGGCGACAGCTTGTACGTGATCAACAAGCGAGCGTTGCGCAAGTAAGATTGCGACGATGATCACATCAAGCAGAGACCCTGGCACACTCTCGATAATCCATCCCAGCATCGCGGCCATGGCGCAGAGCGCGAGCAGTGTGAGGAAACCTGACTGTTTTTTGTGTTCGCCTGTGTTGAAGCGCGCATCGCACCACCCGATCACGCGCCCCATCAAGACTGCGGGGTGCGGTATGCGTGACCAGAGCCAGCGCGGCTCTCCCAAAAGCGCATCAAGGATCATGCCAAAGATAAGGGTCAAAGTGCGGCTTCCAGTTGTTCCCAGCGGTCTGGTGCGGGCAATCCGAGGCGCAACCAGTCAGGGGCATAAGGGAATGTTCGCGACCAGACGTGGCCTCTGGCAAGTCTGGTTTGAAGGGTTGCTGCGTCATCCACTTGGTAGAGCCGGAAGAGCGAGGTGCCACCAACCAACGCCGCCCCCGTTTGTGTCATTAGCTTGTCCATCCGCGTTGTGTCATCTGCCAGTCTGATGCGGGTTTCATCAGCCCATGCCGGATCGGAGAGCGCTTCGGCCCCGATGGCGAGGGCGGGGCCGGATACCTGCCACGGTCCCAGCAGGTCGCGCAGTTTGGCAATGATGACAGGATCGCCGATGGCGAAGCCAAGGCGTAGACCGGCAAGCCCCCAGAACTTGCCAAAGCTTTTTAGCACAACCGTGCCGGGGCGTGCTGCCAGATGGATCAGCGACTGATTGGGTATGATATCGCAGAAACTCTCGTCAATGATCGTATAGGCGGCATCCAGATCGCTGGCCCGCCAGATATGCCCATCAGGGTTGTTGGGGTGCACCGCGACCAGCGCGTGGCTTGGGTCTTGACCCAAGCGCCAACCCGCTGCGGCAAAAGCCGCGCCATGTTCGTTATAGGTAGGGCCTGGGATGCAGACCTCGCCCAGGGGAATCACCAGTGGCATCGCGGCGATAACGGCAGATGCACCTGCCGCACCCAGGATCGCCGCCCCCTCGGGAACGTTCCAAAAGCGCCGCGCAAGCGCGTAAAGGCGGTCGAAGGCAGCCTCGTCAGGTAGTGCTGTCCATGCGTCATGGGGCAGATCAGGCATGGGATATGGCACCGGATTGATCCCCGTTGAAAGATCCAGCCAGCCTGCACGGTCACCACCGTAGGCCGCAATCGCAGCATCAATGCCGCCGCCATGATCGCGCTTCTCTATCATTCTTTTGGCAATGGCGGGTGGCGGGTGACAAAATGGCCCTTCACCGCCTGCGGCCATGTCCGATAGGGCACTTGCCCCGTTTCCGACTCCGCGTGGGCTGCGGCGTAGGCGACAATGCCTTCTGCCGCCTCGCGCGACGGGGTGAATGTGCCCAAAGTGTAGTTCAACTTGCCTTCACCCTGAATTGCGACGTTGCAGGCGTTCTTGCAGCCCATCA
>CAYZKE010000372.1:3409-3926 GCA_964478505.1 uncultured Loktanella sp. | reverse complement strand
ACGTATGACGTGCGCTCCAAGAGTTTTCCAAAGCTTGTAGTGTTTACCCTCGCCCATCAGGTATTCGTCCATCTCGCCCAAGACTGGCGCGAAACTATATGGATCATCGTATGTCCAAGTATTTCCAGTCTCTGTGGTGGCGATAAGCTTGTATGATCCATCGCTGTTCACAGGGCCAGAAAACAGACCGTCTGAAGATGAGACCGAATGCAATTCGTGCTCACTGCCGTTGGAGTCCAACCTAGCTTTGATCTTTCCGGCGCCCGGCATCAGTGTAGTCACATGCCGCTCTCCATCTTTGACGTGGGGTCCCAAAACTGTGAACGGATCGACAATCCTCCCGTCTAACAGTCCCTGCATGAGATCGAGAGGCTTCTTACTTTCCAAAGATTTTTTGCTATCTGTCATGGCATCAACGGTAGGAACTATTGCCTGGACATCAACACGATCAGGCCTGATCGCACATTATTTGTGCGGCTAGCCCAAACTGAAGGCAGTGACAGACCCCCTATGGGAG
>CAYZKE010000372.1:0-3399 GCA_964478505.1 uncultured Loktanella sp. | reverse complement strand
CCTTGCCCGCTATAGAGAGAGTATATGGAATGCCGTTGAGAGTGTTCCACGATTGAACAACGCACGTTACCCAGGCGCCAAACAGTTCATTTCGGAGCCGGCTTGGTTTTACTTTCCAAGATATGGGAGTGCCCATACGACATCATATCGGTCTAACTACATTTTAGCCGCGCTGGCTCACGTTTTCGCAACCATCTCCTTCGCGCGCTCGCGCAGCGCGAATTTCTGGATTTTGCCGGTTGAGGTTCTTGGGATAGTCGTGATTACAAACTTTCCTGGTACCTTGTACGCAGCTACCGGGCCATAATATCGGCGACTGGATGTCTGTTTTGGGCCGTCATTTGATAATTTCCGGAGCCGTGCTAACTTCGACTTATGCCTGAGAAATTACATGACCTACTCGGTCAGGATAGCCCAACAGCCTTGTCTCGGATAAAAAAGGCGTTCCTGTCTCAAGATGATTTGTCCGCTGATCAAGAAGCTGTCTTAGGCGCTTTCGTCTGGCAACGCTGCACCAGCGGACCCTCTGGGTTGCTTGGCTGTTTTCTTGACCAAGACTGTGCAACACGAATTGAGGCCCTGCCAAACCAGCTTGCACACATAGGCGCCACAGAAGCTGCCGCCGCGACACGGGAGCTGTGGGATGCGATCCCGCTCGACAACGGGCAGATAAGTGGTGGTTTGGTAGATTGGATCGACACGCAACCCGACATCGTCAAGAAGGCCCGGAAAGACATCTTTTTGACTGGCGCTGCGTCGTGCGCGAAAATGCGTTTGACGTGTTGTAAACTTCATATGGCATGATCGTCTCACAACGGTATGGTGTATCGATTGCCAGCTTGGAAACGTGATCTGCTGCTTACGTCCCGGCCTCCTGAGCCTCTGCGTTTTCAACCGCCCAGTTGGTTGCGTCCTCCACCGCCACAACGGATGCCGTGGGCACAATGTTCACATAGGCCTCTGTCTGTGATGCTGGAATCGCCTCGGTCTGAGACATGCGGTACAACGCGTAGACTGTGATCGCCGCGAACGTGCCACCAAGCACGAGCCAGAATGCGAATGGACCGATAGCATCCATGGCAAAGCCCACGGCAAGCGGTCCGAGGATAGCCCCGAGTCCGAAGGTAAAGACAAGTCCGCCCGAAATCGCGGGCATGTCTTCGGCCAGCACGTTGTCGTTGGTATACGCCAGAAGAAGCGCATAGAGCGGCGTCGTCATGCCTCCGGCGAAGAAGGCCGCTCCCATGAGCGGAACGAGCGGATCGACAACCAGCCACGCAGGTGGGCTTTGCGCAATCCAGCCTAGTCCGCAGGCCGCTGCGCCAAGAAACGCAGTACCGCAAATGACCTTGCGTCGATCTAACCGGTCAGACAGCCAACCGATCGGTACCTGCATCAGCATCGCACCGCCAAACAGCATCGCCACGAACAGCGCGATTTGATTGGCGCTAAGACCGATCTGGCTGCCGAAAACCGCCCCCATACCAGATTGGCTCGCATAGATGCTGCCCAGCAGAAAAATGCCGACAGTGCCAAGTGGCGATGCGGCAAAAAGGTCTTTGAGACCGCCAGGCTTGGCGACTTCTACGATGGGCGCAGGCTGGATCGATAGCAGGATAGGCGCAAACGAAATCGATACGAGGATAGAGGCCCCGATAAACAAAGCCGCGTTGCCAGCATCGCCTAGCGTAAGCAGGCCTTGCGCCCCGATGATACCCAGTGTCTGCGCAAGCATATACGCGGAAAGCATCTTGCCGCGGTTCTCGTTTGAGGTAGCATTGTTCAGCCAGCTTTCCGCGACAACATAAATGCCCGACATGCAAAAGCCGATGATGATGCGCAGGATCGTCCATGTCCAAGGCTCCGCCCAGAGGGTAAAAGCGACCAGGGCTGCGGAGATGAAACTCCCCAGTGCCGCGAAAACGCGCACGTGCCCAACCCGCTGGATCAGGATAGGTGCGAAACGTGCGCCAGACAGGAAGCCCAGAAAGTAACCTGAGGTCACGATTGATAGTTCAGCAGAGGAAAACCCTTCGATCCCGCCACGCAGACCCATCAGGGTAAAATGCATGCCGTTGCCAAGCATGATAAGCACGATGCCTAGAAGGAGCGCCCAAACAGAGACGAACATGTTAACCATTCGAGCGATCCTTTGACGAATGCAGTGCCCCTCAAGACTAAAACACTGCAATGCTGCAAGCGCAATGCTGCAGCGCAGCATGGATACTCATTTGCGACATTACGTCAAACTCCTGCATAGAAGTCGGCACGACGAAGCAAGAATTGACGTATTTTTTAACATCATTACCGTTAGCAAGTACCATATTTTGCCTGATGCAGACATTATATGTCGTGCGGGAGCATTCCGCTTTGTGCTGCCAGGGTAACCCCACTTTCCTTTTTTTATGCCAGATCGGCATATAATGGGCCGCTGTCTGTGGGTTAAATCCGAACGCGGTGCTCCGGTTCTAGTATTGTTTTGACCCTTGAACTTTCATCCCCCAGACTTGCCTTGGCGCATCATGAGGGGTCGGGCAATGGTGAAAGATGAGTTCTTTGGAAACGACGATCAACGGGCGGTGTTGCGACGTGGCCGGGGGATGGCCGCTTTGCTGGGTCAGGACAAGCGCTACAGCTATTACGGTCGCACGGTTGGCTTGGTTGGACCTGAGGACGGCGACATCGATCAACTTGCAGCCTTGGCCACAGTTCAGGGCAACGCGGCCTACGGTGCTGTCCCGTTGGACCAAGTTGAAGCTATCAAGTCTTCGTTGTTGGCGCGCGGGTTGGTGCCGATGCACTATGATAAGTGGCAGGGGGCTGGATCCGCCTTTGAGGCGGCTCGAGAGATTGTTGCGACCCTTTCCTTGCCTGAGGACCTGAAGATGTCACGTCTGGATGCATCTACAGCAGATGGAACATTGGCGTCTTTAGCCGAGATGGCATTGGGCTGCGGTGTCCTGCCTCTCTGCGGCGAGGTCTTGCGCGGTCTCTTGCGGCCCGCTGTCTGTCTGGTGGCCGTGGACCGCACCGCGAAGGTCGTTTCTTGCGCGGCGTCCTCTGCCTATGCCCATGAAGATCACCCCACACATGGCATGCAGGCATGGTGGGGTATGCTTGCCACAGACCCTGCGCGGCGTGGTCAGCGGCTATCTCTCGTTCTTGGAGCGCACGCTGTGCTTGAGATGGAAGCACGGTTCGGATTTGGCGATTTCATGACCGGCGTTGAGCCTGGAAACGTGCCATCAGAATCCGTCTGCGCCAAGATGGGGCTTTCACGAGGGAATTCTGCGATCATCGGATGCGCCGATCCGCGCGCCTTGGCCAGTGGACGTATGACCAAATAAAGTCTCAGGTCGCCATGCACGCTTCTGAAGATCGCACTGCGTGTTCGTCTGA
>CAYZKE010000371.1:609-3936 GCA_964478505.1 uncultured Loktanella sp. | reverse complement strand
CCCTCGACATGTTGGGCGGCAGAGAAGGGCGGGTTCATCACAATCACATTGGGTTTGATCGCGCGATCAAGCCTGTCGTCGATGGACGCTGCATCATGCCCAGATATCGGAGCATTCTCAAACACGGCGCGCAAGACATCGCGACGGGTCTTGGCAAGTTCGTTCAAAGCAAGCCCCGCGCCTGCAATCTGCGCAAAAACAGCAAGCATGCCCGTGCCCGCCGAAGGCTCAAGAACGATGTCAGTTGCGCGAAACCCCGCAGCTTGAGCAACAATTGTTGCCAGTGGCAGAGGGGTCGAGAATTGTTGTAGACGGACGCTGTCTTCCGAGCGTCGTGTGTGTGAGGGCGCGAGTGCGGACAACCGTTCAATCATACTGAGAAACTGGGCAGGGGAGGTGGCTTGTTTCTGCATCAATGCGCCGTAGCGCGTGATCATCATGATCTGGGCGATCTCTACAGCGTCATAGGTGTCCTTCCAGACCCAAGCGCCGCTGGTGTCACTTGCACCAAAAGCGCTTTCCATCGCTGCGCGGAGCATCTTGGCGTCGATGGGTTTGCCAGCTTCAAAATGCGGCAGAAGGCTTTTTGCCGCCGTAACTAGGCGATGCGCCGTCTCAGAGGAAGGCAAGTCTGTGGGGATGGTCTCGATAAGCGCAGCCGTTTTGGAATGTGCATTCATGTCGTCTCTCCAATGTCTGAAAGCAGGAAAAGGAGGCGATCCAGCTTATCCGGATCGCCTGATACTTGAGGGTTTGGGAATGTCAGGCGGCTGGACGACCAAACTGCTCAGCGGTGCGATCCTTGAGGTTGAAATAGAGGTCCTCGGTCGCCTTCTTGAAGCCCGGCGGCTTTCGGGCTGCGAGACACCGCACGGATGCACGGCAGCCATCGCCATGCTCCATCGCAAAATGGGTGACCTGAGCGATGAGGTCGTCCATTCCCGCGGCTTTCAGCTGTTTTTCGGGGTAGCTGTCCATCATCGTGAACTTGGTCACGACAAATGTGCCTTCACGATGCGCCGGATAGAGAGTGATCTTGTAATCGCGTGTTTGTGCCATGTTGTGGCCTCCAGTGACGGCTGCTGAGACAATCTCGAGCCTTGAAATCCGCCAGTAGGAAAAGGCCGCCCTCAATCAGAGAGCGGCCAAATATTGGATCAACGAAGGGGGAAGGGGCGTCAGTACTCTGATGGCAGAAGCAACGTCAGAACGCGGCGCGTCTTTTCCGGATCAGATGGCACATCTGCGCCCATTTCATAATTAACATCATACAGATCCACCTTGAACCAGACCGTTGTGCCAAAGACCTCAACAGCGCCAAATTCATGCCAACCGTGGGGGTCATTGTCGGGCGTGAACGCCTCAAACGCTGCCACTTGGCGCGTGGCGGCCAAACGCGCGTCTGGACCCATGGCGGCAACGCCTGAGGTCATGACAAACTGACCTTTGGGCGTGTCTTCAGCATCATTGAAGAACATGATCGATTTGCGGAATGCGTCGTTCTGCGCTGCGATCAATGTGGCCTCGGTCATCGGGTTGTTTTGCAGTACTGTGGTCATGGGTCGTCTCCATGCAGGCGAGCTGAACCAATTTCAGCTTACGGCACCTGCAAGACGGAAAGGGCCGCCCTTTTTGCAAGGACGGCCCAGATAGAATCTGCTGTCTAAAAGTGCTGGACTAAGCTGCTGTTTCGCTCAAGAAAGCTGGCAAGGCGTCCGGTGCGGTATCCTCAGCATCTGAATCTGTTTCACCGTCACTTTCCGCTTCATCAACATCTGACGGACTTGGCGAACTGGAGGTCTCCATCAGATCATCGACACCCTTGAATGCCATACCGTCTGGAAGCCAGCGCGCCGTTTTGGAGGCAACCACTGCGTCAAAGCCTTCCGTTTCGGCGGCACTCTCGGCGAATGCACGTTCCATCGCGGCCGCAATATCGCCTTTGCGCTCTCTGCTGCGCTCTTCGGCATAGTCATTGCCGACAAGCTTGCGCGCCATTGCGACCGCATGACCTTTGTTGACCCGGCCCCAGTATGTCGAAACCGTCGGGCGCCAACACGCTGCGACATCGACGTCCAAACGCGCACCAATTTCCTCAATGATAGGGGTAGGGTGGTTATCTGACAGAAGCTGCGGCTTGATCGCAAGACCCACGGCCCAAGCGAACAGGGATTGCTTCTGGGGCAGGGAGAGCGCTGACATCGCACGAAAATCATCAGGTTTTTCCAGTTTCATCCACTCGACCGCAAGATCCTGTTCCAACGCATCAAGCATCTTTTGTGCGACCGTATCGGCATGCAATGTCTCACGGTTTTGGGCCAGGAACGGACCGACCGAGATGTTGAGCGCCTCTGTCCCGTAGGACCGAGAAAGCGCTTGTTCGCACAGCGCATAGAGCATCGCGTCAAACGCCACATCGTAATCTGCGGCCAAATGCGCGCGCAGAATATGCTGGCGCGAGGCACGCAGATCATCTGCGAGACTTGCTGAGATACCGTCTGCTTTGCGCAGTGTTGTCGCCGGATCGGAGACTGGAACGGGTGCAGAGGACGTCGGAGGGGTGACGTTCGAGCGGCTAACAGCAATCTGTGCATCGCCATCTTCCGGATCTTCTGTTTGCTCCACAGCGACGGGAATGTCCTCAGGGCGCACCAAACCCTTCTCGACCCGCAATGCGCCGTCGTGACCAATTGTAACGACGCACCCTGCGATCGCCTGATCCGCAGCAGCGTAGGGCTGACGCGCTTTCTGCAGGGCTTCGATTTCACGAAGCCGCGGCTCAATGGCGTAATATTCGTCTGCTTCGACATCTGTCCAATCCACACCATCATTGGCCGCTGCCAGCTCTTCTTCTCGTGCCATCAGGGCATTCTCTTCAGCCAGTAAGTCAGCATCAGGTTCGATGTCTTGCGGATAGACGCGCCCAAAACTGCGGAAGGCACCGTAATCGACGGAAAGGTGTGCTTCGACCCATTTCCAATCAGCTTCGAATACCTTTGCCGCGTCTTGAAGCTTTTCGACAGCAAGACGCTCCAGAAGCTCAGGATTCTCCATATGTGCTGCGGCATTATCGTCGAAAAGGTCACGCAACAGAATGCCGCCTGCCGCTTCATAGGCCTCAATGCCGACAAAGCGTCCGATGCTTGAACTGGCAGAATGCGCCGTCTCGGTCAGCTGACGTTTGATGGACTGCGGATGGATATGATAGCTGTCCTTCACCGCGTTCCATACGGTCATTTGGCGATCATGATCGTCTGTCAGCGTGAACGCCATGACGCATTCCAGTGTCAACTCACCTGCGCGGAACTGCTCGATGAGTTCCGGTGC
>CAYZKE010000371.1:0-599 GCA_964478505.1 uncultured Loktanella sp. | reverse complement strand
CGAGTTCGCCCAGTTCACCCTGAAGCTGTTCGACGACGTCGTCCTGAAGAACAAGGAGTACGTCGATCTGATTCGCGAGCAGGTTGGACACTACCGTGTCGCTGCGGAGACGATCGCATGCTGGGACGATCATGTGCGCCTTACCGAACTGCTCGATGAGTTCCGGTGCGATGCGGGCCAGCTTCAGACGACGGCGCACGAGGTCTACGCTGACCCCAAACTTAAGTGCGATGTCGTCCTCTTTGCGACCTTCAGCAATCATCTGCGCAAATGCTTCGAACTGATCAGCAGGGTGCATCGCAGCGCGTTGAAGGTTTTCCGTCGCCGAGGTGACAGTTGCGTTTTGCGCGTCTTCGACCAAACACGAAACAGGGTGATCGTTCGGGATGATACCATCACTGGCCAGCTGCTTGAGCGCCTTGAGGCGACGACCACCTGCATCCACTGCGAATTTTGCGTCAGACAACGCATGGACGATCAGGTTCTGTTTGATGCCGTTCTCACGAATGCTGGCGAGGAGTTCCGCGTCATCAGCGTCGCTCGCCGCAACTTTGCGCACATTGAGAGGGCTGAGTTCCAATTGATCGAGTGGGATCATG
>CAYZKE010000370.1:0-3939 GCA_964478505.1 uncultured Loktanella sp. | reverse complement strand
TGCCGAGTCTGCTAGAGTTTCACAGGCATGATTAGTCTGCAGCCTTACGCAGATTCCGCCCGAGTTACGTCGCCCGCGAGTTTGATCGTGATATGCAGAAAGACCGCTGGAATCGGATCCAGGCGCTATTTGATGCCGCCCTCGAGCTCGCTGCTGAGGATCGTGAGGACTATTTAGCCAAAGAATGCGCCGGTGATACGGTACTGCTCGAAGAACTGCGTGCCTTACTTGCCGCCGATGCGCACAGCGATGGCCTGTGGAACCGGATAGCAGCGGATACATCGGCAACTCTGCCCATCGGTATCGAGACACCGAACGAGGTCGGTCCCTACCGGATCCTGGAAAAAATCGGCGCCGGCGGCATGGGCTTGATATACCGCGCCCGCGATACGCGCCTGCAACGCGACGTTGCACTGAAGTTTCTGCCGGCACACCTCAATACGGCCCCTGAGGCGCGCGAACGGTTCCTCGCCGAGGCGCGCGCCGCCTCGCGCCTGGATCATCCGAATATCTGTGTTATTCACGACATCGGTGAGACGCACGATGCCCAACTTTATCTGACCATGCCCTTTTACCAGGGTGAAACCCTGGAGATGCGCATCGCGAGGGGCCCACTGCCTGAGGCCGAGGCAGTGGAGATCGCTTCGCAGGTTGCCATAGGGCTTTCCGCAGCCCACGCCCATGAGATCGTCCACCGCGACATCAAACCGGCCAACATCATGCTGACACGGGACCGTGGTGTGAAGATCCTGGATTTCGGGGTGGCCAAGATGGCTGGCGTGGATATGACAAGCGCCGGCATGAGTATCGGCACCGTCGCCTACATGGCACCGGAGCAGTTGCGCGGCGAGCAGGCCGATGCCCGCGCCGACGTCTGGGCCCTGGGTGTAACACTATATGAAACCCTGACAGGACACCGGCCGTTCAGCGGCCAGCGCATACACGAGGTGATCAGGGCAGTGCTGCTTGCCGGATCAAGCCCGATCTCCGCCTCGCCCGCTGAGATGTCACCCGCGCTTTGGGCGATCATTCGCCGCGCGCTCGAATCCAAGCTCGATGCACGTTACCCCTCGGCCGAAGCGCTGCTCGCCGATCTCGCGGAAATCCGACGGCCCGGCGCAAGATCCGATGACGCCTCGGGTCGCGGAAGGGGGGGCGATGGTGCGTCCCGGTGGGACAGCCCGGCACTCGATGAATTGATCGCTGAGGTAACGCCCCAGATCGGTCCGATTGCACCAGTGTTGGTCAAACGCCTGGCTCAAAACGTGCGGTCGCTGCCTGAACTGCACGAGCAGTTGGCAGACCACCTGCCCGATGCAACTGCGCGCACCGCCTTTCTGAAACGAGTGCGCACCGACACGAACCCACTGGCAACCCATACACGTATCGCCGGTCAAGCGGAGGCACCCGCGGCGGGTATCAGCGCGGCTCCCCAACTCAAGCAGATTGAGGCCATACTCAAACCAATGCTTGGGCCAATCGCAGGTACGCTGATCCGCCGACAAAGTGCCAATTGCATGGACCTTACGCAGCTCTGCCAGATGCTGGCGGACTATCTGCCCGGCGAGAACGACAAGTCCAGGTTTCTCCAGATGACGGCCCCCCTCTGCAAATGATGTACCTTGCAGGCCAAAGCCCCGTTCCCTCTTGCGAGGGGCTGCTTGATTGCGATCACTGACAACAAATAGGTAAGGTGCTGTGAGTATGCGTTGGTTTCTTGCTGCTTTCGTTTTTGTTTCCCTTGAAGGATTCGCTCTGGCTGCACCCGCCTGGCAGACGGTGGTGACTTACGATGCGCTGCAAAAAAAGACCGCTTGCCTGATGGAATCTGCACAAGTCGCCGTCAACGATGGCCAGACCATGACGCCCGTACGTTTCCTTTATAACGGCCAGGTATTTTTGGTGACCACAGAGTCGAACATCGACCTCAGTTACCCAAACGTCGGTCTGCAGGTTGACGCCAATTCACCCATTCCTGTCGAGCGTATCCACAAAAATACCAACATCATTTTCACGCAAGATGCAGAGCAGATACACGCGCAGTTCATCCGTGGATCAAAGGCGCACCTGTCGCTGGGCTTCTGGCCAACATGGCCGCGAGGCGACACCGTGATCGCCGAGTTCAGCCTTGCCGGCTTCACCCGGGCTCATCAGGATTTCATACAATGCCAGCAAACCGGAGGCGTCCACGAGAGTGCAGTAGAAGGTAAGCAGCCCTGACCTCTGCACGCAACACCATCGGGGCAGCAGGCGAACAATGTGGTCAGCTGACCGGCAGACTGGCGTATCTTGAAGATATGAGCAGTGTTAGCCCGGTGTATGCCGGCGCGTTTGTTCAGGTAACCAGATCAGGAGGAACTCCGCCGAAGATGCATGAAGCTGCGGATGCCAGGAGAACGAGGCTATGGGACTGAGATTCAAGTTCAACATCATTCTGCTCATTGCATTTGCATTGGGGATGGCCGGTATCGCGGCGGTTTCACGCGCAATGCTTGAAGAAAATGCGCGCGAAGAGATCCTGCATACCGCCGGGATCATGATGGAGGGTGCTGTGGCGATCCGCGACTACACCGTCAGCGAGATTCGTCCATTGCTCGCCGTCCAGATAAAACGTGAGTTTCTCCCGCAAACCGTGCCCGCTTATGCGGCTACGACCAACATCCGCGGCTTGCGCAAGAAGTATCCGGAATACACCTACAAAGAAGCCACGCTCAATCCGACCAACCCGGCAGACCGTGCCACCGATTGGGAAACCACGGTCATCGATCATTTTCGCAATAACCCGGACTCAACCGAGTTGATCGGCGAGCGCCAGACTGCCACCGGGCCAAGTTTATTCCTGGCCCGTCCAATCCAGATCAAAGACCCAAGCTGCCTCACCTGTCACAGCAAGGTTGAGGATGCACCACAGACCATGCTGGCCCGCTACGGCAGCGCCAACGGGTTTGGCTGGAAATTAAACGAAATCGTGGGCGCCCAATTGGTCAGCGTGCCAATGTCGGTACCACTCGAGCGTGCTGAGAAGACCTTTTGGACGTTTACGCTTGCGCTGGGCATGGTGATGATCGGCATCATCGTGGTGCTCAACGTTTTGTTGCACCTGATTGTGATTGCGCCCGTAAGGCGCATGTCATCGATTGCCCACGAAGTCAGCATGGGGAAACTCAACGTCGAAGAATACGTGCCGCGCGGCAAGGATGAGATCGCCTCGCTGGCCGAGTCCTTTAATCGCATGCGCCGAAGCCTGTTCAATGCGATGAACATGCTGGATGAATAAATGAAATCAGGTCACGTCCGCGACGTCACCTTTGATCTCGCGATATAGCCACGCCTTCCCCAGCCGCAGATCACGATCGACTGTCGCTTGCGAGATGTCGAGCGCCTCGGCTATCTCGCCATAGGTCAGACCGCCAAAGAAACTGAGCTCGATGACATTCGCCTTGCGCTCGTCGAACGCAGCCAGCCGGCCAAGCGCTTCGTCCAGATCCAGAACGTCCGGCTCCACTCCGGGATTTACGAGTTGAGCCTCGTACAGGGTGACCTTAAGTTCCCCTCCACCCCGCTTGGCGCGCCTCTTCGACTTTGCGTGATCTACTAATATGCGGCGCATAATGCGCGCGGCCACTGCAAGGAAATGGGCACGGTTTTCCCACGAAACAGAGGCATCAAAAAGACAGAGGTAGGCTTCATTCACCAAAGCCGTTGCTTGCAAAGTATGCCCCGCATGCTCTCCGCGCATTTGACGTTGCGCAATATTGTGCAGGGTATGCTCGACCATTGGCATGAGCTTTTCTAGCGCCTCCGCGTTGCCGGCGCGCCAATCCAACAGGTATTGGGTTACATCCGCGGAGTCTGTCATCAAATCACCAAGGAGGTTGAAAAAACCTGCCGCGATTGTAGCGCGGCCAAAGCTAGCCTACGCAAGGTGCGCTGATAGCC
>CAYZKE010000369.1:2845-3950 GCA_964478505.1 uncultured Loktanella sp. | reverse complement strand
CGCTGGCCGTGGCAACCAGTCCGTTATGTCAGGGTCTGTGATGACCCAGCCTATGCCCCGATTGTGGCATACCGCCTGCACAAGCCCCGCGGCATGGAGATCCTTGAAGAGATACTTGCCGATCTGCCTGAAGAGGTGGACGCATGAATGTGCTGCAGTCTTTCATAGACCTGCGACCGTCAGGTGGCTTTTCGCTGATCATGGCTGATCCGCCCTGGCGTTTCGACAACTGGTCAGAAGCGGGCGAAGAAAAGAACGCCACTGCGCATTATGGGTGTGAGGGCATTGACTGGATCAAGTCCCTGCCCGTCTCGGCACTGGCGGCACCAGATTGCCTGCTGTGGCTGTGGGCCACCAATCCGATGCTGCCCGAGGCGCTTGCCTGCATCGATGCCTGGGGGTTTACCTACAAGACGGCCGGCACATGGGTGAAGCGCACAACGCGCGGCAAGGATGCCTTCGGCACCGGCTACGTCCTGCGGTCAGCAAATGAACCCTTTTTGATTGCCACACGTGGCGCACCCAAAACGACCCGATCGACCAGATCGACGATCCCGACATATGACGACGGGTTTCATTCGGTGGCCAATGGCGGCGATTGGCCTGCCGGATCGATCACGATCGAGGGCCGTGTCGGCGCGCATTCCGAGAAACCCGAAGAGGGATACGCCGCTTGCGACGGTCTGATGCCCGGCGCCCGCAAGCTTGAACTTTTCAGCCGCAAGAACCGCCCTGGCTGGTCCGCGTGGGGCAACGAAACCGGCAAGCTCGATATGCCGCAAGAGGGAGTCCCGTCATGAACTATCGCCCGATCGATATCGCTGACCGCAAGGTCACACCCCGTGATGCCGGCGCCAAACCCGAGCTGCTGTGGCTGCCGCTTGATGCGCTGGTGATCGACAATGACTTCCAGCGTCCCCTTGGCCGCACCAACTGGATTTCGATCCATAAGATCGCCGAGGCCTTCAGCTGGTCCAAGTTCACCCCTGTCGTTGTCGCGCCGATCGGTGACGGCCGGTTCAGCATCATCGATGGCCAGCACCGCTGCCACGGGGCCAAGCTGGCGGGCATCAGCTATGTGCCATGCATGTGCGTCGATCTGACT
>CAYZKE010000369.1:0-2835 GCA_964478505.1 uncultured Loktanella sp. | reverse complement strand
GCGATCAGCACCTATAACATTTATGCCGCCGCTTTAGTTGCCCGTGCGCCTTGGGCTATTGCTTGCGAGCAGGTCGTCGCTGACGCGGGGGCACGGTTGATGAAGGGCAAAGGTTCGCAGGCCGCAAAAAAGGCTGGCGATATTTACACAATCAGCCTGATTCGAAAGCATGTGGAAGCCGGTCGTGGTGCTGTTGTCACAACTGCGCTGAAGGCTCTGTGGTCCGCGCCGAGTTGCGCCGATGCACGCGTCTGGTCCAATACCATTCTCGCGCCCTGGCTGTCGGTGCTGCAGAACAATCCGCGCGCGCAAAAGCGTGATCTGTCCGGTTTTATGGCGGCCAATGATCCGCTGTTGATCGAGCGCAACGTTGACCGCATGCGTGCGACCGATGCTTACCGCAATGTCAGTCGTGTCAAGCTGATGCAGAGCACCTGGGCGGCCCTTCTCAACAAATGGCTCAACGAGGGCGGATCCTGATGCCTGCGATGGAAGCCGATGACGCCCTCGCTGTTATTCTTGCGGACTACATGGCGGCAGCAGATGACGCGCGGCCATCGCGGTCTGCACCGTCGGCTGCGGTCACGCCGGACACCACGCTGCGCCCTGATCTGCGGGCGATGCTGGCCGAGCAATGTGCTGCGGATCCTGCGCGTCTGAACTGGCCTGATGACTGGTTCGACTATACCGACAGCGGGCAGATTGCCGCGTGCCGTGCGCTCTGGGGTGCAGCTTTGCTTGCATGCATCCGCTCGGCATTGGGTGCGATCGGTGCCAACGATGCCAAAAACACGCGGACAGTGTCGCTGTCGTGGTTCCAGACGAAAGACTTCCACACAATGTGCGCGCTTGCGGGGTTCGATGGCGTTGCCCTGGCGGACCGCCTGACCGATCCGGCACGCGTTGCCGAGATTGCCAAGCGTCTGGAACCCGTGCGTGGGCCCCAGAGAGGCCAGCGGGGGGTGGCATGACGGCACCTTTCAAACACCCTCTTTGTGCAGTCATTCCTACTGCACAGATTGGTCACAACGGTGGCCCTGATCTGGCTGAGGCCATTGCGCGCGCACTTGGTCCCAGACCGCCCGTCAAGCCTGCCATCTTTCAATCGGGCGCGCCTTGGACGGCTTATGCAAGCAACGACGAGTTGCGGCGTCTTGGCTGTCTGGAGGGCCGTATCACGCGGCGGCAACAGGCGATCAATGACTTACGGGCCGAGCGCACCAAGATCATGATGCGCTGCGTGCGCCGCATGCGACGTGAGCAGGGGGTTGAATGATGGGGCAGCGCAAGTATCGCGACATCAGCATTCGCGGCGTGGTCTATGCGACCGCGCAAGAAGCAGCAGCGGCGCTTGGTGTTTCGGACGCTACGGTCATGCTGGCTGCGCGCAATGGCACCTTGGAGACGTGCGGAACAGGCCGGTCACATCCAAGGCCCATGCCATGCCATGTTGGTGGCCGGACCTTTCCGACCGTCGCGCGGGCTGCAAAGCATTTTAAATGCAGCAAAGGCGCGATTTACAAAGCCATCAACGATGGCAACCCGGACCGGATCGGCAAGCCGCTGACATACAATGGCGCCACATCTAAGCCCTTTGTCTATCAGGGCCATAGCTGGCCTTCTCATGCGCAAGCCGAGCGTGATCTTGGTTTGCCGCGGGGTTTCATTCGCCAGGTCAGGCGCCGAAACAGCCGGCGCGGCCAGGAGCGGCTTCTGGCTGCGGTGATGCGGTATTCAACGAAAACAACAGAGAGCGGGCGCCGCGCGGCATGAGCCTTGTCGCGTGATGCAATAAACAACAGGGGGCACAATGAGCCATAAAGCAACAAACTGGCTGTCAGAGCTTGAGGCGTCGCAGGTGGGTGCGAGCGAGTTTCGCGTGCTGTTTCACCTCTGTGACTGCCACAATGCGGCGCGCGGTTGCTTTCCGACGCAAGCTTATCTCATGGATAAGACAGGTGCTTCAAATGGCACTGTCAACAACGCCCTGAACGCACTGGAAGCCAAGGGGTTGATCCGTCGCCACAGGACGCGTGACGGCGTGTCAAAGCGCCAGAAGCCGACCCGGTATATTCTTGCGTTCGAGATGGCTGAAGCGCCCGATCCGTCTCCAAAATCTGGAGACGGAAACACCCCTGACCCGACTCCAAAAACTGGAGACGGAGCCGTCTCCAATTTAGAGGGCGACCCGTCTCCAATTTCGGGGGCAACCCGTCTCCAGCCCACTGGAGAGGAACCTGTAAGTAACCAAAAAAGAACCAAGTCGCGTTCATCTGAAAAACCGGATTTCAAAAAAAAGCCGCCATCAACCGATGATGGTTTTTCGGAAAAGAAAGCTGACCTGACAGCCCAATTCTGGGCCGAGCAGATTGCAGCTGGGAAACGCATTCCAACCACCGCGATTTCTTCGACGATGGCCCAGCGGATGCTGAGAATGGATTTGGTGAAGCCAGAGCAACTTCGAGCAGCGGGGGTAATCAGCTGATGGATCAGGACGTCAAAAAATCACGAATAGAAGCAAAGCCGACTCCAGAAACTGGAGACGGGTCTGTCACCCAGAGCAATCGGGACCGCATTCGAGTGAAGCTGTTTGATCGGCTCGGCTTTCGTTTTCCACGGGGCACGGATCCTGAAGTTGCCAAGTCCACGCTTAATCGCATTGCGGACGAATTGGCGTATCTGAGCGACGACAGTCTTGCCGCAGTCTGCGATATTCTGCGGACCAAGGGTGAAGGTTCATCGCGCAACTTCTGGCCCGACCGCGCGACCTTTCTGGGGTTTGCAGAGATTGTCCAGCGGCGTCCGTTGCGTGATCTGCCGGGCTTAGCTAGCTGG
>CAYZKE010000368.1:0-3968 GCA_964478505.1 uncultured Loktanella sp. | reverse complement strand
GCGCGCGGGTGCGGATCAGATCGGCAAGCGTGTGAAGGACGGCGATCCAGAGCAAGACAACACCGAACGCAGCGACGCTTTGCGGAATCCAGAGCGGGATGGGGATAATGCCTGTGGAGACATCGCCATAGTGCAGGCTTTCAAGCACCAATGCGATCATAAACCAGGCAAGGTAGCCAATCAGCAGGATGGACACCAGCAGGACAAAACCCTCGCACCAGAGCTGCACTGACGGGCGGAACCGGCCGACGACAAGGTTCACGCGGATATGGCCACCCGCACGCAGGGTATGGGCCAAGGCCAGAAAGGTTGCACCCGCCAGCATATACCCCGAGAAATCGGCATAAGACGGGATGGTTGATGGCAGCGTCCCGGGGCTAAGCCGCCCAAAGCCGTTCAAAATGATCTGCGCGCTGATCAAGACACAGATGCAGAGGATCAGGACCCCTGCGATAGCGCCGCAAATATCGTACAAACGTTGTAAAGCGCGATCCATCTATCTGCCCCGTTTGAAGATCCCGAAATGAAACTGGCCAGCGGAACCATACCGCCGGCCGGTCAATCACCTAGTTCAGATAGGCTTCAAGAATGGCCTTCGCGCTGTCTGATGCGTTGGCATTCCAGTTTTCCAGCATCGTCGCGCCAATCGACTGCAGCCCCTCGGTCAGTTCCGCACTTGGTTCGTACACGATGATCCCGTTGTCGGCCAAAGCGGCCGTCATGCTTGTCGCTTCTTCCTGAGACATCTCCCAGCCGCGTGTTTGCGCAGTCTCGGCAGCCGCCAGAACAGCGGCCTGCGTCTCCGCGTCGAGGCCATCAAACATGCGCTGGTTCACAACAACGATGTTTTTGGGCACCCATGCATTGATCGGCGTATAATGCGTCACAAAATCCCATGCGGTCGAGTTTACACCTGTCGAGGGTGACGTGATCATCGCTGCGACCTGACCGGTGGCAAAGGCCTGTGGGATGTCGGATGCTTCGATCTGGACAGGCGCTGCACCTGCAAGGGTCGCAAATTCTTCAAGTGCTGCGTTATACGCACGGAAACGCAGCCCATTGAGATCTTCCACGCCTGCGATTTCCCCGTTTGTATAGAGCCCTTGTGGTGGCCACGGCACAGAGAACAGCGGCATCAGGCCTTGCTCGGCCAGCAGTTCGGTGATGACAGGGCGCTGCGCTTCCCACAGGGTGGCCGCATCCGCATAGCTGGTTGCGACAAAGGGTTGGCTGTCGATGCCGAAGGCAAGATCTTCGTTCGACAGGGTCGACAGGAAGAATTCACCGATTGGTACGGAGCGGTTGCGCACGGCGCTTTTGATTTCCGAGTGCGGAAACAGCGAACCCGCCGAGTGAATGGTAATATCAAGTTCGCCACCTGTTGCCTCGCGCAGGTCATCAGCAAATTGCATGATGTTCTGTGTGTGGAAGGTGGAATCGCCGTATGGTGTGGGCATATCCCAGCTTTGTGCGGTCGCGGTGGTCGCCATCGCAATGGCGGCAGCGCAGATAACTGTATGTTTCATCTCAATCTCCAGTGTTGGGCAAAGCGTGTCCGGTTGATCCGAATCTGTTCGCATTCATTACGTTTACAAATTGTCAGTGTTTTTCATGCAAATCAACAAAATTGTGATTTTCAGATTTTTTTGGCCGTGTCACGTGCACAATAATTTAGCAACCAAACAGGTGAATGCCGTCCGCGTTCCGACAGTATCTCGTAATTCAAGACTGGGTACAGATGGTCGCCCGTGGCGCGCACAGGTCCCCGGCGCAATCTGTTTGCTTCTTGCAAAGATGGTGCTGCATAGTTGTGCGTTGCTTGAGAAACACTCATGTTTGTTCAATGGACATTACACTACTGAAAACCTTTCTCGAAGTCGCCGCCACCGGATCCTTTGTCTCCGCGTCCGAACGTCTTTATGTTACCCAATCCGCCGTTTCCTTGCGCATTCAGCGTCTGGAAGATTCGCTGGGCAAGCCGATGTTCACACGCTCCAAGGCGGGTGCCGAGTTGACCAGTGCAGGCCGCGAGTTTGAACGATATGCCCTTTCTATCATCCGTGTCTGGGAAGAAGCGCGCCAGCAAGTCGCTATTCCAGAGGGGTATACGCGCAGCCTGACAATCGGTGCGCAATATTCACTTTGGCCGCGTCTTGGGTTTCGCTGGATCGACCGGTTGGAGATAGCGGCCCCCGATCTGAATATCCGCGCTGAAATCGGGATGCCTGATCGCCTGACCCGATTTTTGATCGAAGGTATCATGCATGTCGGGCTCCTCTACATGCCGCAAATCAGACCAGGCCTTTCCGCCGAGCAGGTCATGGAGGAAGAACTGGTCATGGTCGCGTCATATCCTGATGCTGATATCGACAACCTTCTGGATTATGTCTTTGTTGATTGGGGCCCCGAGTTTGTGGGGGCGCATGCACTGGCCTTGCCTGCGCTCACTAATCCGGGTTTGACGTTTTCGTTGGGCGCTATGGTTGCCGAATACATCGTTAATCGCCAAGCATCTGCCTATCTGCCTGCGCGCTATGTGAAGAAATACCTTGATAGCGGACAACTACACCTCGTCGCGGATGCGCCCCGTTTTCCCTATCCGGTTTGGGCAGTTTGGCGCGATGACCTTGATCCCGAGATTGCCGAGATTGCAAAATCGACATTGGCCCAAGTCGCCAACGGGGCCGAAGCAGACAGTCAGGCAGTGCTAGAGCAACTGCGGGCGATCAGCGAGGATCATATGGTCGAGGTGCTTGGTGAGCATGAGGATAAATCGCTTTAAGCATAATTATTTTGAATTTCTCTCAGGTATCATTCTTACCTAGATGTCCTCCCAGCAAAAGACGCTTCCGCGCCAATGATGGTGCGGGTCACTGACTTGGGAAAGGATAGACCCATGACAAAGAATGTATTTATCGTAGCGGCTGTCGCTACAATTCTGGCGACCTCCGCATCAGCACAAAACCTGATCGGTCGCGACACAGTTGCAGGTGATCTGAATGAAGACCTGATCGAAGCCATCGAAGACGACGCAGAGCGTGAACTGGACCGCTTCGGCAACGAAGGCCGCCCTCAGGGTTTTTCCGGTTCTGTTGCTCTTCGCGGCATCGTTCAGAGCGGTAACACCGACAGCACAAACGTCGGGATCGGCTCGGACATTAACTATGTGTTCGGTCCGAACGGTATCGAGCTGCAACTGAACTATGCCTACAGCGACGATGACACATCCGAGCCAGAGGAAAGCCTGTTCTACGGTCTTGAATACACCCGTGATCTGAATGCAGATTTCTTTGCCTTTGCAAAAGCGCAGGGTTCTGCTGACGGTGCAACAGATGCACAGTTTGAAACCGACACATTCGTAAGCTTTGGTGCAGGCTATCGCGTTCTGAACGATGCAGATCGTCAGTGGTCAGTGCAGGCTGGCCCAGGTTACCGTTTTGCGGAACTGAACGATGTGAGCGAAGCTGATATCGAGGAAGCCGCTTTTGGTGTATCCTCTGACTATGCCAACAAGCTGAACGAAACCGTTTTCGTCACCAATGACACAGACATCATCTGGTCCGAGTCTGACACAGTCGTCTTTAACGATCTGGCCTTGAACGTGGCGATGACTGAAACATTGGCCCTGCGCACAAGCATCCTGACCGAGTATCACACCGAGCCAGGTACAGCCGAAAACACAGATAACACCTTTGGTGTCTCGCTCGTCTATTCGTTCAACTAAGACTAAAGACATTCCCAAGCGACACAAATGGGGGCGGAGCAATCCGCCCCCAAAGTTATTCTGGCCTAGTCGATCAGCGCGTTCAGCGTCGCCGATGGGCGCATCGCGGCAGCGGCAAGCGCGTCCGAGGTGTTGTAGTACCCGCCCAGATCAACCGCATGGCCCTGACCTTGTGACAACTCGCTGAGGATCGCCGCCTCGTTTTGCGCCAGTTCTGCCGCAAGCGGCGCAAACTTTGCCGCCA
>CAYZKE010000367.1:0-3977 GCA_964478505.1 uncultured Loktanella sp. | reverse complement strand
GGGGTGCGCCCCGACGCGACGTGAGAACGGATTTAAGCCCTCGGGAAACCGGGGGCTTTTTCTTTGAGCAGAATGTAAACTTTGACATGCGAATGCTGCATGGCGGCAATTCAAATGCTGCAGTTGCACAGTCACCTGCTGCGACCTAGTTCAAGAGCGAGAGAGGCATCGCCTGCGCGGTGCAAACGCATGAAATAAAGGATGGCAGCTATGTCTATGACGACCAACACATTCGCGTCCGCACAGATCGGCGCACGTTTTACAGGACGCATTTCTGCCCAACTGGCAGCTCTGAAAGAGGCGCGCTCGCAAAAGGCAGTATATTACAAAGTCAGAGCCCAGTTGAACCGCATGTCGGACCGCGACTTGGCAGATATCGGCACAAACCGTCTGCTGATCGACGACGTCGCACGCGAAGCGGCCTTTGGCAAAGCGGAACGGTAAATTGAGGTAAGGTGGATCATGATCCACCATACGGTTTGAAATGAAAGCGCCTCGCAGGGAACTGCGGGGTGTTTTGCTCAAGAGCTATCCCATTCTTGACGCCAGCTATCCCCCCGTCTATACGCCACCAGTCGGCAGGCATCCGCCTCCGACTCAGATGTAACGCCGTGTTTGGCCGCTCCCGTCGCTGGGGGCCAATTCCGGCAAAAGGAGAAGCGACATGAAACTGAACGAACTCTCAGACAACCCGGGCGCCACCAAAGGCAAAAAGCGTATTGGCCGTGGTCCAGGTTCCGGCAAAGGTAAGACCGGTGGCCGTGGTATCAAAGGTCAGAAATCGCGTTCCGGCGTAGCCATCAAAGGCTATGAGGGCGGCCAGATGCCACTCTACCAGCGTCTGCCAAAGCGTGGCTTCAACAAGCCGAACCGCAAGACTTTCGCTGTCATCAACCTTGGTCTGATCCAGAAATTCATCGACGAAGGCAAGATCGACGTCAAAGCAGACATCACCGAAGATGCGCTGATCGCGTCCGGTCTGGTGCGTCGCAAGAAGGACGGTATCCGCGTTCTTGCCAAAGGCGATTTCAAAGCCAAAGCAACGATTGCTGTCACCGGTGCCTCCAAGGGCGCTGTTGAGGCGGTTGAAAAGGCTGGCGGCACATTGACTGTCACAGCACCGGCTGCGGCTGAGTAAGACCTTGTGAGCGGCGTCACCGTCGCTTACATAGCTCTTCAAGTTTTCCCAAACGCCGCGATCCGGGAAACGGTATCGCGGCGTTTCTATTGAAAAGAGACCCATATGGCTTCTGCAGCAGAGCAAATGGCAGCCAACGTCAGTTGGAGCGCCTTCGGCAAAGCAACTGAACTGCGTCAGCGCATCCTGTTTACGATTGGTTTGCTGATTATCTACCGTCTTGGCACGTTCATTCCGGTTCCCGGCATTGACGGCATCGCCTTGCAGCAGTTCATGGAAGACGCGCAATCCGGCATTGGTGGCATCCTGTCGATGTTCACCGGTGGTGCCCTGTCACGCATGGCGATCTTTACGCTCGGCATTATGCCCTACATCTCTGCTTCGATCGTGATGCAGCTTTTGGGGTCCATGTGGGAGCCGCTCAAGAACCTCAAGAAAGAGGGTGAGCAGGGCCGCCGCAAGCTGAACCAATATACCCGTTACTTCACCGTCATTCTGGCCACGGCACAGGCGTACGGCCTTGCTGTCAGCCTTGAGGCGGGTGGTCTTGCGGCTGATCCGGGCCTGTTTTTCCAGGCTTCGACTGTCATCACCATCGTTGGTGGCTGTATGTTCCTGATGTGGCTGGGTGAGCAGATCACGGCCCGCGGTATCGGCAACGGTATCTCTTTGATCATCTTCGTTGGTATTATTGCCGAAATCCCTGCAGCACTTGCGCAGTTCCTCTCGCAGGGCCGGTCCGGTGCGATCAGCCCGCTGGTCATCATCGGGATTATCCTGATGCTGATCGTGGTTCTGACCTTTGTTGTTTTCATGGAACGGTCACTGCGGAAGATCCACATCCAGTACCCGCGTCAGCAGCGCGGAATGAAGGTTTATGACGGCTCCACCAGCCACCTGCCCATCAAGGTGAACCCCGCCGGTGTGATCCCAGCGATCTTTGCATCCGCGCTGCTTTTGCTGCCAACCACGATCAGCACATTCAGCGGCGGATCATCCGGCCCCTTGATGTCGACCATTCTGGCGCTCTTCGGTCCTGGCCAGCCGCTCTATCTGATCTTCTTTGGCGGCATGATCATCTTTTTTACGTATTTCTACACCCGTGAAGTTGCCTTCAAGACAGAGGACGTCGCCGAGAACCTGAAGAACCAGAACGGCTTTGTGCCCGGCATCCGCCCCGGCAAGAAAACCGAAGAGTATCTGGACTATGTCGTTACGCGGATTCTGGTGCTTGGCTCTGGCTATCTGGCGCTTGTGGCGCTCTTGCCCGAGATTATCCGCGCGGAATTGTCGATCCCGTTCTACTTTGGCGGCACATCAATCCTGATTATTGTGTCTGTGGGTATGGACACGATCCAGCAAATCCAGTCACACTTGGTGGCACATCAATACGAAGGCCTGATTGAGAAGTCTCAATTGCGTGGCAAGCGTAGCGCAAAACGTAAAGGGCCATCACGCCGATGAATATCATTCTGCTGGGACCGCCGGGGGCGGGTAAGGGAACACAGGCACGCAAGCTTGTTGAAGAACGCAATATGGTGCAGTTGAGCACTGGCGATATGCTGCGCGCCGCCCGCACCAGCGGGACCGAGATGGGCAAAACTGTTGCGGCCGTGATGGACCGTGGCGATCTTGTCACCGACGAAATCGTGATCGGCCTGATCCGCGAGCAGCTTGAAAGTGACGACGGCAAGGGCGGTTATATCTTCGACGGCTTTCCGCGCACATTGGCGCAGGCTGATGCGTTGGGGAATCTGCTGGTCGAGATGGGTGAGAACCTTGATTGCGTGATCGAGATGCAAGTCGATGATGAGGCGCTTGTTGATCGCATCACCGCACGCTCGACCTGTGCTGATTGTGGTGAAGTCTATAATGACAACACCAAGCCGATCCCGGCGGATGGTAAATGCACCAACTGTGGGGGCACGAATTTCCAGCGCCGTGCCGATGACAACGCAGACAGTCTCCGCACCCGTCTGATGGCCTATTACAAGCAAACGAGCCCGCTGGTTGGCTATTACTATGCCAAGGGTGACCTGAAGTCTGTGGATGGTCTGGCCAGCATGGAAGATGTGGCGACCAGCATCGCTTCGGCACTGCGAGACGCTGAAAAAACCTGATATTTTGCTATGGTACAGGGCGGAATGCGCAAATCGTCTTTTGTGCCGCCCCAGCGCCTTGACGCCTTGGCAAATGCCCCCTAAACAGCGCCATCCCAAACGGGAATCATTTTGTGGTTGACGGGTCGCCCCCAAAGATCACAAGGCACCTCCATATGACGCAGCCCGGCGCCCCAAAGGTCCGGGCTTCCGTTGTGAAAAAAGGGTCTGGAACGACGGACCCGCAACGAAAAGGAATAGCAACGTGGCACGTATTGCCGGCGTAAACATCCCGACTGCAAAGCGGGTTCCAATCGCCCTCACCTACATTACCGGTATTGGTTCTGCCAAAGCCGAAGAAATCTGCGCAGCGACCAACATTGATCGCGCGCGTCGTGTAAACCAGCTTTCTGATGCAGAAGTGCTGTCGATCCGTGAATACATCGACGCCAACCTGACAGTGGAAGGTGACCTGCGTCGCGAGACACAGATGAACATCAAGCGTCTGATGGACCTTGGTTGCTACCGTGGCCTGCGCCACCGTCGTAACCTGCCGGTTCGCGGTCAGCGGACATCCACCAACGCACGTACACGCAAGGGTCCTGCAAAGGCCATTGCTGGTAAGAAGAAATAAGGAAGCTTGATCAATGGCACGTGATACAAAACGCACCAAGAAGAAGGTTTCCAAGAACATCGCAGCTGGTGTTGCGCATGTGAACTCTTCTTTCAACAACACAAAA
>CAYZKE010000366.1:0-3978 GCA_964478505.1 uncultured Loktanella sp. | reverse complement strand
CGACAGGTTTGGACAGATCAAGGATGAGCTGGGAGTAGATGGTATCCACGTTCATCCGAATAACCGGCTGGTTGGCGAGGTCCACCGTTTCGCGTTGGTGAAACATCTCTCCAACCTCAAGGCCATAAGCTTCGATGTTCTGACGGATCATGTGGTCGGTTTCGGCCCGGATGAGGTTTTCAAGGGTGATATCCTCAGCGAATGCGAGGGTGGGCGCGCAAAGCGCCAGTGCCAAAAGTGTTCTCATTTTTATCTCCAGTTCCTTTACTTCACCGGTTGGATTGCTGGAAAGGTCCAGCTTCCGTCGAGGATTGCCTCGCTGGGCTGATACATGCGGACAGTATAATTCCAGCCGTCCATGAGTGGCAGGCAGTTCACACGCCCGTCGTCACACCCGCCGAAATGCACGGTCATTGAACCGTCATCGTTCCGCTCACCCATCACCGAGTTGACGACATAGGCATCCATCGCGTTCGGTACGAAAAAGCGTTCGGCGTTGTACAAACTGACTGACCAGAAGGCCCCCACTGGCACTTCGGCGGGCACGTCGATCTTGTATTCGCCTTCCGGCAGGTTCGGCACGTTGGCGGGATACATCGCCTCGGTCTCCGGCAGGCCGCCCCAGCCGACGGCCGTGCCGATCAGGTGGCGGATCGGAATGACGCTGTCCCGCGTCCCGAACGTTCCCTTGATCCCGCCGGCGAAGGGCAGGAGCGCGCCGAGCCGCTTGACCAGCGCCTCGTAGGCTTCCTCGTCCCAAGCTGGCGCGATAAAGGGTTTGGCTGAGGCTGCCTCGACTTTCATCTGGTCCTGGAGAGCGTTGACTGCGGCCACATCCTCCGCGTTGGACGCATCCACAAGCGTGCGCAAGTAGACGATGACGTAGGGCGTGTCGAAAGTGTCCACGTCGAGCGTGTAGGTACCACCGCCGTGGAACACTTCATTAATGTAGTGGTCCTGATTGACGACCATCGCCGACATGTAGCGATCACCAACCTCTGGTAGGATTAGCTTTGCACCCTCGCTGATATCCACGACCACAGTGCTGTAGAGCGTGTCACGGTTCATCTGGATCGTCGGCTGATCCTTGACCGGGGTTGGTTCGCGGAAGTGAAAGAAGCGGTTCACCCCACCCGCGAGTGTTACGTATTTGTCGAGCTCGATGTCCGTGGCAGCCCGGGTGAAATTATCGACGGTTACCGGGATCTCACGCGCCTCAAGCCGCGCATCGAGATCCTCTCCTGCAAACTGGGCAGAGGCGGTAGTGCAAAAACATGCCCCCACAAGTAAAGCAGGCGCAAATAGTGCAATGTGGTTGGAAATCCTAGGTTTCATTTCGTTGTCCTTAATATCAAAAAATTGCCAGAAACTGTTCGTTTCCCTAGTCTCAAGTCCCAAGCCGTGCGTTGATTTCACTCAAACACTTCCATCGTTTCTTTGACTGCGAGTTCGACGGCCCCAGCCAACAACATGCCCGGATCATTATCACGGGCATCCTCTAACCCTTCGACGAATTCTTCCTTGAGCAGAATTCGATTGTTCTCGTCCGGAACAGGCGCAGGGCAAGCATCAACTCTTCTGGAAAACAAACTGAACCTGCAGGCGGAACCGGAAATCTTGTGGCCCACCATCGGGGCTCTCCAACCAGTAACCGACGCCTCCTTGAAAGTTCACCGGCCTGCCGCTGATTATGGCGAGCTTTGATACCGACGCGTTTAGAGGAACCGACCAGTTTTTTGCTTCCCAGTCATATGTGGTTTCGCTCTGAAGCGAGAAGGTCCAGGCGTTTTCGGTCGAATAGGCAACGAAAGGCTGGATAAATGTAGCGTTTGTGGGGGTGGTTGGGTTGCTCTCAAAATCCCATAGATGGTTGGCCAAAGCGCCATATGTCCATGGTCCCGTCTGCTTCAGAACAATACCCGTGACTCCTGCCGCCCATGTTTCACCTGACACGTCAGTATTGGTGGGGATGCGCAATACAGGGCCGACACCCCATGTCAGGTCCGCTTCGGTGGTTCGCGAATACCAGGCGCTCGCAAGGATGTCGCCGAACCCGTTTTGTGAGGTGCCTGGGATCACGTCGTCCTGCCAGATATAGGGGATGATCGTACGCGTGATGATGGTAGCACCGTTGTCGAGCGCAAAAGGAATAATCGGCTGAAGGTTCAGCGTCGTCCGGCTGCCTTCTCCTGTCTGGCCCAGATTGTCATCGTAGTTCAGCTGGAACGGGACGGAGATGATAGCCGCGAGCGGGTTCGCCAACTCCTGCGCCAGATCAGCGGCGTCCTGCGCCTGTGCTATGCTACCAAGAAGCATCGTGGCGAGGGCCCAACTCAGTGATTTTCTTGTCTGACGGTCTCTTGGCATTTGTGCGCCCCCCCATTTGCAACCCAATGACCTGCCCCTTTTCTCGACTGACTTATGGAAAGCGGCGGTTAAGTGTAGGTACGTCGATCTATTAAAAGTCTGCGGATCGTTTAGCATTGTATGGCCGGTCATTTTGCGACAATGTGATGTTATGCGGCAAAAAATGGTAAATATCATAGAATTGGCACATGTGATTGATCTACTTGGTCGGTACGCGTCACGCTCGATCATCGATAAAGCTCTTTTGTCGGCAGGTCTCGATAGGAGCATTCTGACCGGTGCGTCAGGTTTCATTCCCTATGCCGCCGAGGCTGTGGTGGTCGAATCCATCGCGCGGGCAATCAATGACCGTCATCTCGGCGCACGAATTGGAAAGGATTTCGATTATTCGGCCTATGGCGCTTATTCCCACTACGTGCTCGGAGCACCTAACCTTGCGTCTGCGCTTGATCGTGGGGGGCGAGCGCTGCGCCTTATACAGCCAGGTTCGGAAATCGTTGTCCGTGAAACAGAAACCCATCTCGTCGTTGGACGAGATTCAAAAGGGCTTTCGGTAATTGGACACCATCATTTGGACGAAGCTGCCCTCTTCGTTATCGGTCACGTCGTTCGACATTATTTAGGGCCGGAATGGCTGCCTGACTGGGTCGAAGTTCCGGATAGGAATGGGAATGAAGTTATAGAACTTGGCAAGATCGTAGGCACTTCGATCCGAACTGGCGCACAAATGCCAGCGATTGCAATAAAGAAGGGCGACCTCGCAGCACTCAATCCTGGCCCGCCAGCGCCGGAGCAAACGATTTCGCTTGGCGAATTGGGGGCGCTCATGGGCGTCAAGCCGGAGCAGACGATGGAAGACGCGATGGTTCAGATTTTTGAGATTATCTTTGCAAAGAGTTTGATTTCCGAAGCATCTGTTGCACGTCTGCTTGCTATTGGACCAAGAACACTCCAGCGCGCTCTGAAAGCGGAGGGAACATCTTTTAGAAGCGTTCGCGCGCGCTTCATAGAGCGCAAGGCGAAGTCTTTATTGTCCGATACAGATAAGTCGGTCGAAGAAATTGGCAAAGCACTGGGGTACTCCGAACCGAAGAGCTTCCGGCGAGTATTCAAGGGCTGGACCGGGCTCTCGCCGAGCGACTTTCGATCCAAATGGGGACGAGTGTGAGATGGTGGCGCTTACAATCAACTCCGCGGTTTTGAATGGCTACTTCGGGAAAATCTTGCTTCGGTGCCGCGCCACGTGCACCAATTTGGCCGAAGTGCGGAGGCATACTTTGCTGCATCAGCATCAGGCGGGTTTGTCCCGCATCCTACCAGTTCGCGACTCGCGCGGCGAAGGTCGGCTGTCGTAAATTTGCGTCTAGGGCCATCTAGCCTTCGGGGATACATTTCCGAAGCTGATTTCCGCCACGCTGTTCCGCGGCGCGATTGATGATCGGGCAATTCATGTCAACGCCACGTCAACCCGCATGCGCCTGTTTGGCACGGTTTGGGACGTTGAAAGCCGGTCGATGACGGGCGGTGCCGGAACGGAAAATGCGTGAAATCAAAGGCTTGCCGCGTAAGTGCCTGATTTTAACAATTTTTTGGAATCGCGGGAATTTCGGC
>CAYZKE010000365.1:0-3983 GCA_964478505.1 uncultured Loktanella sp. | reverse complement strand
CACGCAGGTGAAGCCCGCCTTGGAAGTTGAAGCCTTGCAGCGAGGGGTAGTCCAGAGTGATCGGACGACCGAGGATGAAGTAGACAACGATCACGGGAACAAAAAACAGCGCCACGGATGGCCACAGCATCGGCAAGAGCTGGCCCGTGTCATAAAGTTTTTTGGTCGCGTATCTGCGATAGGCAAAGATCCCGATAATCGACGCGATAAAGACCGCGATGACGATCCAGCCACTTGCACCATCAATCACCGGCGCAGGTGAATAGACACCCCGGTTCGTGAAGGCAAAAGAATTGAAGAGCATGCTGGCTGCGGGATCCTCACCACGGAAATCGCGGGGTGCGGGCATACTGACCGTCATGATCGAGAAGATGATGATGATCCAGATCAGAACGGGAATGTTGCGGAAAATCTCGACGTAGAACGCCATCAGCTTGCGCACGACCCAGTTGTTCGACAGGCGCAAAACACCGGCGATCACACCAAAGATGGTCGCGGTCACACAGGCCAGAAAGGCCACAATCAGCGTGTTGATGATCCCCACAACCGCAGCCCGCAGGTGCGATGACTGGCTGTCATATTCGACGACGGTCTGATTGATGTCATATCCCGCAGCGTCGCCCAGAAAGCCGAACGAAATGTTCAGACCCTGTGCCGCAAGGTTGCTGACCAGATTGATGCCCAGATAGGCCATAAAACCGATCAGAAGCACGAGAGCGATGAATTGGAAAGTGTAGGATCGATAACGCGTGTCGTTGATAAGCATCGACAGGCGGAACGACCCCTGTGGTGGGTCTGTGACCGACGTCATTATGTATTCCCCGTTGTTTCAGCGCTTTTGATTTGGTTGCTTGTGCAACTCGTTTGCGCCGATTTTTTTTGGTCGACTTGGTGAAAGGGCGCGGTTAAAAACCGCGCCCTTTTGTCGTATACTAAGCCCTTAACGGAAAGGCGGGCTGTACAGCAGGCCACCTTCGGTCCACTGCGCGTTCAGACCGCGTGCCAGACCGATTGGTGTGTTCTCGCCGATGTTCTTTTCGAACAGCTCGCCGTAGTTACCACCAGCAGCGATTGCGTTTTTCGCCCAGTCTGCTTCCAGACCCAGCATCGCGCCAAGTTCACCTTCGGTGCCCAGCAGACGGTTCACTTCTGGGTTGCCAGTTGGTGCAGCTGCCAGCTCTTCGATGTTGGCAGATGTAACGCCCAGCTCTTCAGCGGCGATCAGCGCATTGAGTGTCCAACGCACAACGTCACCCCAGTCGTTGTCGCCGTGGCGAACAAGTGGACCAAGAGGCTCTTTCGAGATGATCTCTGGCAGGATGATGTGATCCTGTGGGTTCTCGAACGCAGCACGTGTCGCAGCCAGACCGGATGCGTCTGTTGTGTAAACGTCACATGCACCAGCAAGGTACTGCTGCTGACCTTCAGCGTTTGTTTCGATTGGCACTGGCTCATAGCTGATGTTGTTGGCGCGGAAGTAGTCGGCCAGGTTCAGCTCGGTTGTTGTACCGGTTTGGATGCAGACAGTCGCACCGTCGAGTTCTTTTGCGGAAGACACTCCCAGATCGCGTGGCGCAATGAAGCCCTGACCATCATAGTAGTTGATGCCAACGAATTCGAACTTCAGGTCGACGTCGCGGCTGAATGTCCATGTTGTGTTGCGTGCCAGCATGTCGATCTCGCCGGAAGCCAGCGCTGTAAAGCGTGTCTTACCAGTTGTTGGAACGAATTCGACTGCATTCGGATCACCCAAAACAGCAGCAGCAACAGCGCGGCAAACGCCAACGTCAAAGCCGTCCCATACGCCGTTTGCGTCGGGTGAAGCAAAGCCAATCAGGCCAGTTGTTACGCCACAGTTCAGTGTGCCGCGCTCTTTCACGTCATCAAGCGTTGCCGCCGAAGCCATGCTTGCAGCAAAGCCTGCAACAGTGAGTGCGCCGTAAAATGCGGTTTTTTTCATTTTTACCTCTTCCTGAGTTTCCGCTCCATAATCAGAGCAGCCAATTTTTATCCCGTCCCAAAGACAGTCATGATCAGTGAGCTGGTCAGACCAACTCAATGAACAGAGAGTTTGGGTATTCTGGTCTAGAGTCAAGGGCAGCAGCCGAAAAACACGTGGCAGATGCCACTAAATGAGGCACTTTTCGGTGTGATCGGTGCAAACAATGGCTTTCCCTCAGGTCAGCGAAAACCTGTAAAACCGTGCGGCGTCCTCAAAGGCCTGCCATTTGATCGCTTCGGCGGCGGTGGCTTCTTCGTCTTCGCCCCATTGCGTAATCTGCCAATGCTCATCAATGCGTGAAAGCAACCATGCCTTTTCAACCGCGATCGCCTCGCGCGTCACCCCAAGCGCGAGGATCAAAGAGCCCGAGAGACTGATGAGATCGTGGACTGCGGCCAGAGCGAATTCATCGAACGCCGCAAGCTCATCGCGCAGTTTTCCAAGCGCCTCTGGATTTTGCGGGACATGCATCACGCCCTCACCGACAGCAAGCCGCACACCCAGCGCGTCCGCCGCCCAGTCCAGCATCGGATCCCACGCCTCGGCCTGTTTCTGGATCAGGCCCTCGGGCCCTGCTGCACGATAGCAAAGCAGATCGCTGTCGCCATATTCTGCCAGCATTGCAATGACTTCTTCGCGCTGCGTGCGGACTTTGTCGATTGCGGCGTTGGCACCGCGGGTCACAGGCATAGTGCGCGGATCAATCACCTTTTCCTGCGCGTCCCACTCTTTTGCAATCGCGTCGGCCATCGTGTGGGTCGGAACAGTAAGCGGCGCTTTCGCGGGTGTCCGCACCGGACGCCCGTCAAGCAATACCATAAAACCGCCCTCACAGGCCTCGGCCTGCGCCTGTTTCCAAAACCGCTTTGGTTGCCAGTCACTCATGGTTCAGACACCTATCAGTTGATCCACAGCGCCCGCGAGCGCTGCGAAATCGTCAATCATTGCATCGGGTTGCAGGGTCTCTGCAGGATGATAGCCCCACGTGACCCCGATCTTTTTGATACCCGCCGCGCGCGCCATATCCATGTCGAATGTTGTATCACCCAGCATGACGGCCTTTTGCGGCGCAACACCGGTTTTATTCAGGGCGGTCAGAATCATCGAAGGGTTGGGTTTTGACGGATGGTGGTCCGCCACCTGTTCGGAATGGAACACCCCCGTCAGCCCGTGCCGTTCGAGCACCTTATCAAGCCCTCTCCGCGATTTGCCCGTCGCCACCGCCAAGAGCGTTTGATCCTGCGCGCGCAACACATCCAGCGCCTCACGCGCACCGGGAAACAATGGGCCCATCTCTTGGTTCTGGGTGCGCAGTGACATGAAGGCGTCTTTATAGGCCTCTACCATCCGTGCGCGGCGGGTCGCGTCGATATCGGCGCAAAGGGTTTGAAATGCTTCTGCCAATGACAACCCGACAATCGACAAAACCGTTGCGCGCTCTGGCAAAGCCAGCCCTTCGGCTTGAAACGCCACCGCCATCGCCGCCAGGATCTCGGCCTGACTGTCGACAAGTGTTCCGTCGACGTCAAAAATCACCAGCCGCAGTTCACTCATCAGGCATATTGAACGGATCAACGGGCGCGTGGCCAACAACCCAGCCCACGAAATCCCAAGTGTTTTGCATATGCTCTGGCAAAGGCGCTGTAATGTGTAGAATTGCCCCTGTCGCAGGGTGTTCGATCGTCAGGCTGCGCGCATGCAAATGCAACTTACGGCCAATCTCGCTCCCCATGCCAGCGCCCCAGCCGTCACCGAGGTTTTCCTGACCGGACCCGCCATATTTGCCATCACCGATGATCGGATGGCCGATCTCGGCCATATGCGCGCGCAACTGGTGTGTGCGGCCCGTGATCGGGACCAAAGCACACCACGACGCGCGGCTGGCCAGCGTATCCATAACCGCGTAATCGCTGGTCGCACGTTTTGCGCCCTCGACGCTGTCCAAATCACGCGGATGCACGCAGCGCATCTTTTCATTCTC
>CAYZKE010000364.1:0-3985 GCA_964478505.1 uncultured Loktanella sp. | reverse complement strand
TTCGACCGATGAATCATGCCAACTGACGGAAATCAATGGGTCCTGACCCTAGCCAGCCCGTTCCACCATAAACGCCCAGGAGACCGATGGGCGCGAGAACAAAACCCGCCGCCGCCGCCAGCACTTCCGCCAGCACCACAGATAGTCCGAGAGCGATTGCCAGCCCGACTGAGACAAGCAGCGGTCGCAAAGACCATCGCAGAGAAATGATTTGCCAGAGTGCAATCAAGACGGCTGCTGTCGATCCGTAAAGCACAGCACCGATCACAACGAGCATGACAAACGCAGCGATACGTTCGTTCGCGGCATCAAGGGCAGGGATAAGCCAAAGACCTGTGAGCGGCACATAGATTGCGCCCCATAGAACCATCGAACGGATCGGGGCAAAAGCGGCGGCGGCCATCAACGGAGAGTACCGCAAAGTGTGGGGCAATCAGGCGGCCATTCCACTTTCTGACGAAGATTTCAGCGCCGGATGCCATTGCTCGAACTTGGTGCGCAGCGTGCCATCGAGCACCCGAGTTCGGGTTTGCAGCATGAGGTGCGCGCCTCGTTTTGACCAGCGCATCTGTTGACGCTTACCGAAGCGCTTTCCAAAGACGGTGTTGACGGTGCTTTCGACAAAGCCGGTTGAAACACGTTCACCATACCGTCGTCTTTCCGCGTAATTCGGGATCATCGAAGCGTTGTTGGTGATATAGGTCGCGAACTCCGACGCCGCCTTTCGAAGTGCCTTGATGCTGGCATAGTCTGTCTCGACATCTTCCAGATCGATGACAAGGTCTTCAATTGCTGCATGACCATCGTGCAGGTTGCCATTCCAAAGGAACCCTTTGATCTGGCGCAGCAATCTGGCTAGTTTCTCGGCGTCGTCTTCATTGTGATGCGCCAGCCCTTTTACGTATTGCTGCATCACGGTGATGCGCATGGTGATGTGGAACCAGTCCAGGATGTGCTCTGAGGCAGGTGCCATAAACCTTGCCATGTTGATGACCGTGTCTCCGCCGTCGGTCATGAATGTCACCGGTTGGTTTTCCTGCCAGCCCTGATCCTTCAGAACCTCGTGCAACCGCCGCTAGGACTTGTCATCATGACTTTGGACAAGTCCAAGGTAGCGGCTGGGACGATCTGTGGGAATGGATTTGCCAATCGTGACTTCGAAATGCGACTGACCAGGGTCGCGGGACCGCACATAGCCGCCGTCGATACCGATGGTGATTTGTCCTTCCGGGTTGGGAAGCTGGGCGCGCTGGTGGGGGCTGGTTTCAATGAAGCTGTAACGCTCATCAGCCAATTCTGCCTCCATCCGCGTGGCCACGCGCCCCAAATGCCTGCGGATGGTATCTGGATTGAGCTTCACATCAATCGGCAGCACATCTTTCAACAGATCGGACGTGACACCGAAAGACACAAGGGAAGCCCATTTCGTCTCAAGCCAGAGCAGCTCCGGGGCGATATGGTCGGGCAAAAGTTGGTTCAGGGGGCTAAAGGTTTTGGCTGAGCCATTGTGGCACTGGCAGGAATAGAGGCGCGGACTGTCAATGGCAATGTCGCCGAAGACCGTCCGGTATCGGATTTGCCGCCATCCTTTGCCACGCAGCTTTCGATCACAGCATGTACAGCGTGCGCGTTTGATGCAAAACGCCTCGCACTGCGCGGCAGCAACTTTCTGCTGGATACCCAAAAGAACGGCTTTGCCTTCCTCTATGGGCAGGCCGATATCAGCAGCGGCCTCAATGCCCTTGGAGAATGCGCCAATCTTGTCCGTGTGAGCGGTGCCGTCTGGCGCAGTGATAGTGACGCTGATTTCGATGTCCATCTTCGGGGTCCTGCCTGTCTGCTTGATTATTTTGGCTTTGAATCTCTCGCCCTCATGATCGTCTGCCGACTGGTGCCCATGTTGCGAGCGATGGAGGAAACGGTCTCGCCATTGGCGATCCTTTCGCGGACGAGCGCCTGGTCATCAGCCGAAAGGGTTGATGGGCGCCCCAGTGTTTTGCCTTGCGCTTTCGCACGCGCTAGCCCTGATTGCGTGCGCTCGATCAGCAGGTCACGCTCGAACTGGGCAACCGCGTTGATCACACCCATCGTCAGCTTGCCCGCAGAACTGGTCAGATCCACGCCACCCAATGCAAGGCAATGCACACGGATGCCCAGGGCTTCCAGCTTGGTCACGGTGGTGCTGACATCAATGGCATCACGCCCCAGCCTGTCCAACTTGGTCACGACAAGAACATCGCCGTGCTCCATCTTGTCGAGAAGACGCGCAAATCCCTTCCGGTGTGCGATGGCCTGTGACCCTGAAACCGTCTCAGCGATCATACGGTGCGGCTCCACCACAAATCCCGCAGCAGCAATCTCCCGGATCTGGTTCTCGGGGTCCTGTTCAATCGTCGATACTCTGGCATAAGCAAATGTTCTGGTCACAGGGCTGCTGTTCTGTTCGGAAATGCTGTCCAGAATCATACACCTGTTCGATACCAGTTCAAGATAGTTTCTGGACAGGCCATCATGCCATGTCCGGAACCGACCCATTTCGGACGGTTCATCCGAACTGCTGATGCATCAGATCGCGATGCAGTTCGTCCCGAAATGCTTGGTTGACCATTTGTCGCGAAAACTTGCCCGCCTGATAAGGCTCTCGCGCAATGACACGTTGCATCGCGCCTTCCACCTCATCAGTCAGCACATCACGCACCGTCAGATCAGTCGTGTCCCGTTTGACCAGGTCATCCAGCCACTCAGCCATCACGCCGAAATCCTGCCACGCGCCATACCCATCCGCCTCATCGCGGCGCTCAAGATAACCCTACGGGCCACCGCATTCTTCAGGCGGGCAGGCCCCGGAGCCGCCGGTACAAAACGGATATGACTTCTTCGGGTCAGCAGTGCAAATGCTCTCGATCCGGATCTCATGCACCCAGCCATCGCCCATGTCGTACGTGTAGGAAAACTTGTCGTTCTTTCGAAACGAAAATTGCGCCAGCGGCACTCTTGGACTGCCCATCATCAATTCAAAGGAGCCGTACTGCACCGCATAGATATCGAAGGCGTACAGATGAATGCTCTCTCATCCCATGGCCACCTGCAAAACCCCATGCAACTCGTGCAACGTCATGGTTGTTGGAACCATCACGCGGCGCCAGATCATCGGACTGATCCCCAAAAGCCGAACCTTCAGCTGAATGATCTCACCAAGCGCATCCATGCGCCGATCGTGCCATCAATGGCCACCAACGGCAATTGCCCCACACTTTACGGTGCTCTCCTTTGGTGGCAGACGACCGGAACGTCTGACATGCTACTGAAGGGTCATCCAACTGGGATTAGATCAAGTGTGATGATCTGACTGGTTCAGCAAACAAGAGACCCAAGTATATTCATAAAACTGTTGAATGGATATGGAGGCGCTTGGTTCTCAAACTCTCAAACCAGTAAACTGGCAGGCAATTCACCCGCCAGTTCTTTCTTTTCATTGGCTTACCACTGGAAAGAGACGCCTGCCTTGCCTGATGTAGTGCCGCCTGCGCGCGCCGCGCCTAGGTAAACAATGGTTCCACCACCATTGAGACGCCCTGCTATCGTTAAGCCCAATGCAGTCGTTCCGCCATAGTAGCCACTCCCCACGTTCATACGGAAGTTGGAACCAACATCTGGTGCAAATACTTCCATTGCATTCGCCATTGCAAAGCCTTCAGCCATGTCTGAACGGAGATCTGACAACTCGGCACTCAAGTCTGCAATGGCAGACGTATTTTGCTCCACAGCAGGCCGCAGAGTTGCGACTGTGTTTGACGCCTCAAGTGCAGAACCCGCGGCAGCAGTCGCAGAGGTGTCAGCGGCGCTTGCAGAACCCGCGGCAGCAGTCGCAGAGGTATCAGCGGCGCTTGCAGAACCCGCGGCAGCAGTCGCAGAGGTGTCAGCAGCGCTTGCAGAACCCGCGGCAGCAGTCGCAGAGGTGTCAGCGGCGCTTGCAGAACCCGCG
>CAYZKE010000363.1:3014-3991 GCA_964478505.1 uncultured Loktanella sp. | reverse complement strand
AGATGCGGTCAATCAAACTGGCATCAAGCGCCGCACCGGGGCCGTCTTCGTGGGGGGTAATGCCTGCGATCAGTTGCAGGTCTTCCATGTGTTCCTCGCGCAGAATGCGAAAGAGGGCTTCGGGAGGTACAGCGCCGATGAGACGCTCGTCGTCGTCGACGACTGGGACTGCAATCATATTCAGCCGCATTGCAAGTGCTGCAATTTGTTCTTGATCTGCGTCCAATCGAACGGATTCATGCTCCGGTTCCATGATGTCGCCGATACTAAGTTGATCGTCAGCGAGCAGGTCGTTGATCCGAACGATGCCCTGCAATCGCCCTGCTGCATCAGTCACAAACACCGTATCCGCACATTCAAAGAACGTTCCGCGCAGCGCCTCGATCACCTGGTCTACGGTTGTATCAATGCGGGCTCGGGGGATGCCTGTAACCATATGTTCCGCCGCGGTGTCGCGGGCGGGCTCCGAAGCAAGTGCACTATCAGCCATTGTTGGGACTCCTAATCTGCCACCGCAAAGGAATGGCTTTACGCTAATCACAAACAATGTCGACTTTTTGCGCAAGTTCGATTTTCAGAATGCCCATCGAAAGACATGAAGGAATTACATGTCGCCCGGCTCAATGACTGCTCAATGCACAATCTTCCGACACACTAACTCGACATAGCCTTGGACCATACAGTTTTCAGCAGACTTCGAATGTTGTTGTTTCGTGTCGCGATCGACGTACCCGGTGACGCAACTAAAACTTTCGCACTTAGGATACCCGCCCTGACCAATTGATCCGGATCAATATGAAATTATTGCAGGGGAGCGCCGTTGGCGGGCTGCTGGCGTTGCGGGGCCGTTTCAGGCGAATCCCCTGCCCGCGTCCTTCGCCACGCAGGCCTGCAGCTGCCGGCGCAGGCGGTCGTGGTCGAGGTCGCGGCCGATCAGCACGATCTGGTTCTTGCGCTCCTCGCCGGGCCAGTCGGAG
>CAYZKE010000363.1:0-3004 GCA_964478505.1 uncultured Loktanella sp. | reverse complement strand
TGAATGATTTTACACCTGTGAAACAACTGACGGGCTGAAAGGTCAGCCCTCAATTGCCGCCAGTCAGTCATTGGCAAAAGTGAAAATAGCACCCATGAAAGACTACTCAGCGTACAAACAGCAAATCGAAACGCCGATTGCGGAACCGCGGGAGCGCTTGACGGCGGTCGGAACCGCACATGAAGAACCATCCAGTCCGGATTTGGACGATCCATCCATTGAACCTGAAAATAATCAGCATCTGGGATCAGCGGGCCGAGCTAGTCTGAAAAAAATCGAGCAACTTGCAGAGGCGCTCGGTCGCATCAACAATGGAACCTACAGCATTAGTCACAAATGCGGTGAAGACATTTCTGCGGAGAGGCTGAATACGGTCCCTTTCGCGCATGTGTGTCGGGACTGCGCAATTCCTTTGAAGGATCGATTGAATGTCAAAATTGCATAACATCTCCGATCTGCCAATCGGATTGCCTTCATCGAGACTAAGGCCTGAATGTGACCCCAAATCCCTTGGTTTCAAAACAACAGCAGCACTGAGATCCGGCGCTGGCCTTGTTGGTCAGGATAGGGCGATTGATGCCATCAAGTTGTCCGCCCAAATCACCCATAAAGGTTTTAATCTCTATGTGCTTGGGCGCGAGGGCACAGGGCGGCACACGGCGGTCTCTCAACTGCTATCAGATGCTGCCGGATCGCGCCCCGTCCCCTGCGACTGGGTCTACGTCAATAACTTCGACGCCCCCCATAAACCCCGCGCCATGAAGCTGCCCCCAGGTTTGGCGGCCTCTCTCAAATCAGCTATGCAGCAGTTGGTCGACGACCTCGCAATCGAAATTCCAGCACTCTTTGAATCGGAAGACTACCAAACGCAGCGGCGCGCGATCGACGATGAATTCGGACAGAAAAACGACGATCCCATTGATGAATTTGCGGCACATGCAGAGGCCGAAGGCGCCGTGCTTATAAGAAAGCCTACGGAGTTTGTGCTGACGGCGGTCGTCGATGGCAAGCCCATCGAGCCCGAAGTTTACGAGGCCATGTCTGCCAAAGAGCAACGCAAGATCGATGCCAAGATTGAGAAACTTCAAGAACAATTAGCGAGCGTCCTGAGCCAAGGACTTCAGCTCGAAAAAGAACAAAGGCAACGGATCGAAGCCTTGCACGCGGCCATGGCCGAACGTGCGGTGTCACTTCGCATCCGCGAGATCAAAAACCAGTTTGTGGATAGCAAAACCATTGGCATTTATTTGGAAAACGTGAGGATCGACATGATCTCCAACGCCGACCTGTTTCTGCTGTCCGTCGAAGGTGACGAAAAGGGCACCTTTCCCGACGTCATCCGCAAGTATCACCAAGACCCCCGGTTTGACCGCTATGCCGTCAATATCATGGTCTCGCACGGAACCGCATCCGCACCCATCGTTAGAGAAGACCTCCCGTCACTGGGCCACCTAACGGGCCAGGTTGAGCACGTCTCCGAGATGGGCACGCTCGTCACCAATTTCACCTTGATCAAACCCGGCGCACTGCATCGGGCGAATGGCGGGTATCTGGTGTTGGATGCGCAGCATCTACTGTCCGAACCCTATGCTTGGGAAGCGCTCAAGCGATGCCTGCAAAGCCAGTCTATCGCGATCACATCACTTGCCGATCGGCTCAGCTTCACATCAACGGTGACGCTTGAACCTGACCCAATTCCACTTGATACACGCGTTATCTTGATCGGTGACCGGAGGCTTCACACGCTTCTGACGTTGCTTGATCCCGAGTTTGCACAACTGTTCAAGCTTCAAGCCGATTTCGAAGACACTCTGCCACGCACCGCCAAAAACACCCATGCTCTGGCTCGCGTTGTCGCTGGGTATGCAACCGAAAAGCATCTCAAACCGATGACGGCCGCAGCCGTCGCGGCATTGCTTGATCACGCGGTGCGGCTTGCTGGCGACAACAAAGAACTCACGCTCGAACTTGGCGCTTTGGCCGACGTCATGTTAGAGGCAGATTTCTACGCGGCACAGAAAAAGCGCCGGTTGATTTCAAACAAAGATATCGCCCACGCGATCCAGCAGGCTGAGCATAGGGGCGCACGCATCAAGGAACGGATGCAGGAAAACATCATCCGTAAAACCATCCTGATTGACACAAGCGGTGTGGCGATTGGGCAGGTTAACGGCTTGTCCGTCATCGGTATGGGCACCCACTATTTTGGCCAGCCGTCACGAATAACCGCCAAAGCACGTATGGGCACAGGCAAGCTGATCGACATCGAACGAGAGGTCGCGCTTGGCGGCCCACTGCACTCAAAAGGTGTTTTGATCCTGAGCAGTTATCTCGCCTCCCATTTCGCCCTCGATGTCCCTATGTCGCTACACGCCAGCCTCGTGTTTGAACAAAGCTACGGCGACGTTGAAGGCGACAGCGCATCCTCCGCCGAACTTTACGCGCTGCTGTCCGCGCTGTCTGGCGTCCCGATCCGCCAAGGGTTCGGCGTCACTGGATCGGTCAACCAGAACGGCGAGGTGCAGGCCATTGGCGCCGTGAACGAAAAAATCGAAGGGTTCTTCGATATCTGCGACGCCCGCAATCTGACAGGCGAGCAAGGGGTTCTCATTCCTGCCTCAAATGTCGACCATCTGATGCTGCGCGCCGATGTTGTCGCAGCAGCCAAAAAGGCCAGATTTCGGATCATTCCCGTCGCAACGATTGACCAAGGCATCGCAGCGCTGACAGGCGTTAAAGCAGGGAGACGCGGGCGCAACGGACAGTTTCCAAAGGACAGCATCAACGGATTGGTCGAGGCACAACTGCGCGCCTTTGCTATGACCCGCCACCGTTTTGCCCTGCCCTATGATAATGTGCCCGAGCAAGAGATAGACTAAGCTTTGCCAAATTCCGCGAGCTGAGGCCCACAGTACGCACAATTGAGCTTATCAAGCTGGGCTCACATTTTCGCACGCGACAACCTCAAGTTCCTCGGAACCACCGCACTCTCTGAGTGGTGCCA
>CAYZKE010000362.1:0-4024 GCA_964478505.1 uncultured Loktanella sp. | reverse complement strand
GCGGGCACATGTTCGGCCAGTTTGGGATCATCCAAACCGCTGATCTGGATGCTTTCGGCAACCTTGTTCCGGTCCGCGCGGTCCATCAGTTCAAGCTTGTCGCGCAGAATATCATAGCACCCGATGAATTCGCGCCCCACGCCGATGGGCCAAGATGCGGGTGTGACATCAATCGCAAGGTTTTCTTGGATTTCGTCAATAATGTCGAATGTATCGCGGCTTTCGCGGTCCATTTTGTTGCAAAATGTCAAGATGGGAAGGTCACGCAAACGGCAGACTTCAAAGAGTTTCTGGGTCTGGCTTTCCACACCCTTGGCCCCGTCGATCACCATCACGGCGGCATCGACCGCGGTCAGTGTCCGATAGGTATCTTCGGAAAAATCCGAGTGGCCGGGCGTGTCAACAAGGTTGAACCGGTATTTTTCAAAGTCAAATGACATCGCAGAAGCGGACACAGAGATGCCCCGGTCCTTTTCCATCTGCATGAAGTCCGACCGCGTGCGCCGTGCTTCGCCTTTGGCGCGCACCTGTCCGGCCATCTGAATAGCGCCACCATAAAGGAGGAACTTTTCCGTTAGCGTCGTCTTGCCTGCGTCGGGGTGCGAGATGATCGCAAAGGTCCGGCGGCGGGCGATTTCAGGAGGAAGGGCAGGGCGATTTGTCATCCTTCACGCTTTATGCGTTCGGGCTGGAAAGGGCAATCGGGACAGTGCGCTTAACCAAAGATTTGGTTTTCATTGCTATTGCGTCCTGTAAGGGGGCTGCAATGAAATACTATGCATGTGCCGCCGGTCTGTTGCTTTGCCTGATGGGTTGCGGCGGGGGCGGTGGTGGGGGCGGCAGCGGGATTGATCCCCGCCTCGCGCGGCTCGATATCTACGAGGGGCAAAAACTGCGGGTTCTGGGCGATCCTGCGGCGGGCGTTGTGGGCATGGCGATGACGGCGGAGGGAAGCATGCCCACGACCGGCACCATGTCCTTGGCTGGTTTTGCAACAATGCGGGTCGAGACGGGCAGCCAGCCGATCATTCTCTTCGGCGATGCGGACTTGCAGATTGATTTTGACACCAGTGCGGCCCAAGGGGCCGTGACACGTGTTTTCGGGGGCAGTTCAGATAGCGATCTCGCGGATTATGCCGGAACGATTGACCTGCAAAGCAACGCCGTGGGCCAGAATATGCCGTTGGGTTACGCGGGCACACTGAGTGGCAGCGGGCAAACACTGGGATTTGCGGGGGAAATGACAGGGGTTTTGCTGGGCAATCCAACGTCTGCCTTTGCGGGCGGTGATCTGGAGGCGCAGGTGGATCATAACGGAACCGCAAGAGAAGGAACGATTGTGATTGTCCTTGAACAGAACGGGTTGTGATGAGGGCTTGGGCCTATCGCGTTGATGCTTTGCGCAGCAAAGACACCGCCTTTTGTGCCGGAATAAGGCTGTTTTGGACCTCATAATCCAGATGCGGTCGGTGCGCATGATCGGGTGAGGAGACGCCTGCCGGCAGTCCGTGGCGCGTTTGCGCGCTGATCAGATGCGATTCTGCGGCAATCCCTTCGGCGTAGATGATGTGATGGTCATCAAAGATGAGCTGGAAGTAATCCACGAACCCGCCACGCCGCCGCAACACTGTTGTGTGATCCACCAGATGCCGCGCCTTGATCAGCACTTCGGGGCGTCCGGCGCCAAGCTGGTCTTCGCGCTGGTAAATGAACAGACGGTGGTCGGGACGCACTACCAGATCGGCTTCGTTGTGCAATGCGCCCTTGGTGATCACGACCGGTGCAAAACTGCCCGAAGCACGCATTGTGGCCTGCCCGATATGGCGGATCGGCTGTTTACCTGCGTCGCGGGTCAGGACCATATCTCCGATGCTCAGCGTTTCGATCGGGCGCATCTGTCCGTCGCTCATGGTAATGCGGGTGCCACGGGCAAAGGACCCGCTGGCGGCTTCGGCAAAGCGGCGGGTGGCTGTGTGACGTTCCAGACCGACAAGACGATAATCGACAGCAGGCTGTAGTTCACCCAATGGCAGCATGAAGATATCTGCGACGTTGTCATCTTCGACCTCGACCAGAACAAGCGCCTCATGTGTGTCCCCGTCAGGCGCCATAAGCGTCAGACAGCTATCAAGATGCACGATATTGCCGCGTGGTTCGGCCCGTCGCAGCGCCTTGTCCTCTGCAATCAGCTCAAGCGGGGTCAGTCCTGCATCGGCATCAATCCGGTAGACATCATCCATCACCAGTTCATCGGCGAACGACAGCGTCTCGCCTTTGGTCACGCCATCACTGGCGATCACCTTGGTTGCGGGGAATATATCGACGGTAATCGGACGCTGGCTCATGTCGCTTGGAGTTACACTGGCTTTGGCTTTAGGCCAAGCATGATCGCACACTTGCGCGTTTCGTTTGCCGAAGGGGGGCAGCAGTGCTAGATCGTCGGCAACCAATACATAAAAGGGAAGACACGATGGATCTTGGGATCAAAGGGAAACGCGCGCTGGTTTGTGCATCATCAAAGGGCTTGGGGCGTGGCTGCGCCGAAGCTTTGGCCGAGGCAGGCGTTAACCTTGTCATGAACGCACGCGGCGCAGAAGCACTCGAAGCGGCCGCGGCAGATATCCGCAGCAAATATGGCGTTGATGTTGTCACTGTGGCGGCAGACGTGTCCACGCAGGCCGGGCGTGATGCATTGCTCAAAGAGGCTGAGGGCGTTGATATTTTGGTCAATAACGCCGGTGGTCCGCCTCCTGGCCTGTGGTCTGATTGGGATCGCGATGATTTCATTGCAGCGCTTGATGCCAACATGCTGGCCCCGATCGCGTTGATGAAAGCGCTGATGCCCGGGATGATCGACAAGGGCTGGGGCCGCGTCGTGAACATCACCTCAGGATCTGTGAAGGCGCCGATCCCGCAGTTGGGTCTGTCAAACTCTGCCCGTGCCGGTTTGACCGGCTATGCCGCTGGCACCGCGCGTCAGGTGGCCCAGTTCGGCGTCAACATCAACAATATGTTGCCCGGTATTCACGCCACGGATCGCGCGGTCAGCCTTGATACCGGTGTTGCAACGGCGCAAGGCATAGACATTGCGGCCGCCAAAGCCCAGCGCGAGGCGACAATTCCGGCCCGCCGTTATGGCACGGCAGAGGAATTCGGCGCAATGTGTGCGTTTCTGTGTTCCAACCACGCGGGCTTTATCGTGGGCCAGAATATCGTGCTGGACGGCGGCGCGATCAACGCAACCATTTAGGAAACCCGGGACGCGATGGATTTTAGCACAGATTATGCCGGTCGCGTCACGGCGATCGCCGATTTATTCGCGGCGGTGTTTACTGCTTCGGAAGGGGCCGCAGAAGGGGCCGTGATCGGCCAGCTTGCGTCAGAAATGTTGACGCCCGGGGGCGCAGAGGGCTTGCTGGTCTGTCTTGCGACCGATGGAAATGAACTGGCAGGGGCGGTCATGTTTTCGCCTCTGCACTACCGTGATGATCCGACTAAGGTGGCCCTGCTGTCGCCTATGGCGATCGCGACCGCGCATCACGGTAAGGGGCTTGGGCAGAGTTTGATCCGATACGGCCTGGAGCAGCTGCGCGCGCGCAATTTTGCGGTGGTCCTGACTTATGGTGACATCAACTTCTATGCCAAGACCGGATTTGAACCTGTGACGCAGGCGCAGGCGCAGGCACCGTTTCCTTTACAGTACCCCCAAGGCTGGCTGGGACGGTCGCTGACAGATGCGCCTTTCACGGCGTTGCACGGGCCCTCGACCTGCGCTCACGCCCTTAGCAAGCCTGAATACTGGTAGCGATCCGGCTCGGCGTCTTGCCCTGCAGCAAAACTGTTGTTAGGTGCGCTATACCCAATAGTTTCCGTCAGGGATAACGCCCCCTATGCCAGCCCCCCGCCTTGAGATCAGCCATATCGTCAAAGACTTCGGCGGGCGCCGTGTCGTCGATGACGTGAGCCTGACAGTGATGCCGGGGCAGGTGACCTGTTTGCTGGGCCCGTCGGGATGCGGTAAATC
>CAYZKE010000361.1:0-4033 GCA_964478505.1 uncultured Loktanella sp. | reverse complement strand
TCCGTTGCATCGTCATGGCTGCCCATCCGAACGCCGAGTGCCTGCAAAACAGCGCATAGTTGATCCAGCGCCGGACCCACTTCTTGCGTGCGCGCGTACAGTTCTTGGATCAGCGCAAGGTGCGCCTCGGGATTGCGACCGGCCTTGAGCGCCTGCCCCGTCAAGCGCGGCGGGCGCTTGCCCGCGGCCAACTTGTCATGAGGCAAATGATCATTGAAAACAACGTATGGGACCTGCCAGCGTGCAATATCGTCAGGTAGGCAGGCGTAATCCTCCAGCAGATGTGTCTCGAACCGCAACTGAGCGATCAGATCTGTGACAAGGCTGGATTTGGTATCGCGAATGGCACACAACACCTGATCGGCAAATTCCGCACCACGCAATCCGCCTTCCCAGCTCAGAAACTGTGCCATGACAGCGGTCGTGATGCCATTTGCAGCCAGTTCGGCCTCGGCCGCGATCAGTCCTTCAGCCGTTTGTTTCATCGCACCACGGCGGGGGGCAAGGTGTCTTTCGAACCCGTCACCGTGGATATCTACAATGCCCGGCAGCACCATATACCCGCGCAAATCGATCTTGCGGCGTTGCGCATCCACGCAGATAAATCCGCCCGCCAGATGCAATTCGGCGTTGTCACAAACGCCATCGGGGCGCAACACGCTGGCGCCCTGAATGGACAAGCAAAGATCAGTTTCCATCGTCTGGCGAAGCCGCCGGATCGGTCGGTTTGTCATCGGCATCCTCAGAGGGCGCTTCGCCATTGCGGGCATCATCCAGGCAAAACCCTGCCTCGCATCCGATGCCGATCGCTGTTTCCTTGGCGACATCCGTCCACGACACGTCCGGATCAAAACGCCCGTTTTTCAGAAAAAAGATCACTTCGGCAATCACAGTTGGATTGTTCATCATAAACGTATGCGTCACAGGCAACACGATATGATCCGCCATACCCGCAACCTTGGTTGAGGCAACGCTGACCTTGCCGTCGTCCGGGCCTTCGATCACGCTGGAAAAAAACGGGTTCAGCGACTGGTTTCCTGCAATGACACCCAATTCGAAATCCACCGGAGGCAATTTGCGCGGCAGGCTGTCGGGGCCGGTGCCCAACTGTTTTCCAGCCGGGCCATTGAGCCAGCCAAACGATTTGTAATCATCAAACATATCCACCAGTTCGCTGCCTTGATTGGGTGGCCCCAGCATGACGACACGCCCCAGTTTGGCGGGTTTGGCGTATACAAAAAACTGGCGCACCAGAATACCACCCATTGAATGGGTCACAAAATGCACCACGTCAACGCCGCATTGCGCAATCGCTTTCGGCAGGGTCTCGGCCACCAAGGTCTGCACCAGCGCTTCGGTTGATGGGTAATCAGGATTGACCACGGTGTAACCGTTTGCCTCAAGCACAGTTTCCATCAGCACAAAAGACGTATCCGTACGCGCCAGCCCGTGCAGCAACACAACGCACTCCGCCGCCGCAGCACCGGGCCATAACATCAAAAAGGCAAACACCATCCGCATGGGGTTGAGATAGTCGCAAACGCAGCGCTACAAAAGGTCTCTTGTGCACGCTTATCGATGAAAGACCTGCTGATGCGCCCCACAAATGTCCGATTGGCCACGCGTGCCATTATTGTACACCAAAAGCGCCTGTTGGTCGTGAACGCATGGCCCGACGGCAAAAGCCCCCTGATGTGCGCGCCCGGTGGCGGCGCGGACGCAGGCCAATCCTTGCCGGACAATCTGGCGCGCGAAGTACATGAAGAAACCGGTTTGCGTGTGCGCGTCGGCGCGCCGTGTATGATCAACGAATTTCATGATCCTGACAGCGGCTTTCATCAGGTCGAGGTGTTTTTTCGCTGTACCGTTGAAACTGCGGACCTGTCGGATGATTGGTGCGACCCAGAAGGCATTGTGACAGACCGGCGCTGGGTCACGGCCCTTGAATTGGCCGCCTTGCCCCACAAGCCTGACAGCCTTGGCCTGTTGGCGTTCAATCCTGCGCAGGCACCGCTTTACGATCCGCTTGAACGGGTGACGTGGTAACGGCAATTGCGATACCACCTAATACAACAGCCGATGCCAGAACGATGCGCAGGGTCAACGCTTCACCCAGAAACACCACGCCGCCGACAATGGCGATCACCGGCACGCTCAACTGCACAACAGCAGCAACCCCCGTGTCCAGCCTGGGCAGGATGCTGTACCACAGCGCGTATCCCAAACCGGATGTGACAGCGCCGGAAACAATAGCCAGCCCGGCCCCGACCAGTGTTACCGATGTGCCGCCCCCGACCAAAAGCAGCGTGAGCATCGGGACCGCGATCAGGAAATTGGCGGCTGTCGCGCCCAGCGCATCAGCCGCACTGCGCCCGGCAATCGTGTAAACGGCCCAGCCCAAACCTGCGGCGATCATCATGATTGCACCGCTCAGATAGGGTGGCCCCCCGGGCCCCGGCCAAAGCACATAGACCAGTCCGCCAAACGCCAATGCCGCCCCGATCAGTTGTTGGTGGCGAAGTCCACCGGGTTGGCGTGCAGCATGCCCCAGCATGGCAATCTGGACCGTGCCAAACAGGATCAGTGCGCCCAGACCCGCATCCAGCGTCAGATAAGCCAAGGAAAAGCCAACCATATAAACCGACAACGATATCGCCCCGACCAACCGCGGGCGCCACTGCATCTGAACGGGGCCACCGCGTACCGTCAGGATCATACCCAACATGACCGCGCCTGAAACAACCCGGATCAACGCAAAACTGCCGGGATCAATATGCATCCCGTCAACGGCCATACGGTTCAACACGGAATTTGCGGCAAATGCCGTCATGGTCAGGGCCGTCAGCAGGATCAGGCGCATAAGCTCAGGCCTTTTCGTATGCAGTTGAAATAAGTGCGGCTATATCGTCCGCGCCCTGCCCGTTGGCTTGCGCCGCGCGCCAGAACATTTGCGCGGCTTCCAACGTTGGCACATCAAGGCCCAAATCATGCGCAGCGCCTACGAACACGTCCGCATCCTTTGACGCGCCATCAATATCAAAGCCAACAGATCTATCCTGCCCAAGAATTCTGGGCACACGCCCGACCAGCATCGGCGCGCCTGCAGGGCCGCCCGCCAGCACCGGCACAACCTGTTCCAGTGCCAACCCGGATCGTTTTGCGATTTGCATTACATCCACCAATACCGCGAAAAGCCCTTGCAACACGCTGTTGTTCACGATTTTCATCGCCAGCCCACTACCCAGTGGCCCAACATGATGCACCTGCCCCGCGATCATCGAAAGAACCGGCGCAGCGCGGGTGAAATCCTGTGCGGTTCCCCCGGCAAAGACACCGCACTGGCCTGCCAGAACCAGTTCGGGCCCGCCCGAAATAGGTGCATCCATCAGTGACGCGGCGGCAGAAACGGTCCGGTCCAGATAATCCTGTAAAACAGTTGGGGCGACCGTTGATGTATCGATGATCAACTTGCCGGAAATCTCTGTTTGCAGCAGGGATTGCAAAACATCCCGCACCGCACGTTCATCGAACAAGCTAAGCAAAATGATATCCGACTGCGCGGCCAGATCAGCAAGTGTCGCACAAGGCGTCACACTCCAATCCTTTCCCTCGGTCGCGCTCACGCCCGAACGCGTCCACGCTGATACATTTGCCCCCTGACCGGTCAGACGCTGCGCGATTGCGCGCCCCATGCGGCCAAGACCCACCACGCCAAGCCTGTCACCCATCTACGCCCCCCGTTTCGGTTTATTTGTTCAACATACGCGAACAGCGGCAGGGCGCAATTTGCCTTTGACCAAATGGCGTATTTCGTCGCTTTTGACATTATGCGGTGCGCCATCCCAATCCATGCAGCGACAAACGAAAAAGGCCCGCCAATCAGGCGGGCCTTTCCCTTAAGATTTGGTGCCAAAGGCTGGCTTACATCATGCCGCCCATGCCGCCCATGCCGCCCATGTCGGGCATGCCGCCACCGCCTGCACCTTCTTTGGCAGGTTTGTCGGCAACCATGGCTTCGGTTGTGATCAGCAGG
>CAYZKE010000360.1:0-4039 GCA_964478505.1 uncultured Loktanella sp. | reverse complement strand
AAGATCGACATTCTGCGCAAACAGCGCAGGCCTGAACCCGAAGATCTGCCATGGGGCCCTGAAGCGGAACCAGATCAGGCCGATGCCATCGGCCTGCAGCAAGAAACGGAACAGCTCGGGCAGGCCTTGGCCACTTTGCCCGAAGAACAAAGGAAACTGATTGAGCGCGCCTACTTTGGCGAGCTGACCCATAGTCAAATCGCCGCAGAGACGGGATTGCCACTGGGTACAATCAAATCGCGGATTAGGTTGGCGTTGGATCGGCTGCGCCACGCAATGAAATGATGAACGACATGACAAAGATAAAACATCACCTGACCGAGCCCCTTTTAATGGGCTATGCCGCCGGAACGCTGCCGGAGGCGTTTAATCTGGTCGTGGCGACGCACATCAGCATGTGTGACGATTGTCGCGCGGCCTTGGCGGGGTATGAAGCCGTCGGCGGTGAAGTCATGAAGGATACAGCGCCTGTTGATGTGGCCGAGGATGCACTGGCCGCGACACTCGCCTTGATTGACAGTGGTAAGTTTGCGGACAAGCCGACACCGCTGCGCACGAAAGATAGCGTTTTCCCGGGCCCTCTTCAGGATTATGTCTCAGGCGATATCGACAGTCTGAAGTGGCGCAAAGTTGGTGGCGGTGTAAGCCAACTGGTACTGAAAACATCAAAAGATGCCAGCGTGCGCTTGTTGCGGATTCCGGCAGGTACGGCCGTTCCGGATCATGGACACCGCGGGACAGAGTTGACGCTTGTGCTGCAGGGGGCCTTTATGGACGAAGAAGACCGTTTTGGTGCGGGTGACGTTGAGGTTGCCAACGAAGATTTGCACCACACGCCCGTCGCTGAGGAAGGTATGGATTGTATCTGCCTTGCCGCAACAGACGCGCCGCTCCGGTTCAACGGTTTGGTTCCCCGCATCGCGCAACGTTTCATCGGGATTTAATCGCGGCAGCAATATTTATTGGAAGGCGTCCCAATTGGTTTTGGGGCGACTTTTCTATTAATGCGTCCGATCCTTAGACCGAATGATATGTCTCGGTGTTGCCATCAACCGCGATTGCCTGACCTGATATAAATTTCGCTGCATCAGAGGAAAGGTAAAGACAAAGCTGCGCGATTTCTGATGGTTCAGCAAACCGGCGCAGGGAACTGCCGGATGCATATTCCTGATAGACATCTTGCGGTGTCACGCCACGCGCCTGCGCTTCGGCGGCAAGCACCCGGTCCATCCGATCACCACTGACAGCACCCGGACAGATCGCATTGCAGCGGATGCCATGGGGGCCCAATTCGGTTGCGATCGTTTTGGTAAAGCCGATCACCGCCCATTTTGCCGCAGCATAAGGCGCGCGAAACGGCGCACCGAACAGGCCGGAGGTCGAGGACAGATTGATAATCACACCAGATTTCTGGCGTTTCATCACAGGGGCGATTGCACGGCAGGTGATCATCTGTGCATCGAGGTTCACCGCAAGGCATGTCCGCCACTGTGCAAGATCAAGTGCCTCAACAGGGTCAGCTTGTCCTGCAATACCCGCATTGTTGATCAGGACATCGCAGCCGCCAAATCTGGCAATCCCGTCCTGCAGCCAAGCGTCCAGTGCCGCTTCTTCGGTCACGTCAACGCATGTCCCGCTGATCTCCTCTGCGAGGTTATCAATCGCTGTGCGGTCCTGATCGCACACAAATACCTGCGCACCTTGTGCGGCATAGGTCTCGGCGATCACTTTGCCGATGCCACCCGCGCCAGCGGTGATGAAAACACGTTGCGACATGGGCTAGACCTTCGGTGGCATAATGGGCACGACTTTCGTCTCAGGGTCCGGTGCGATCTCTTCAAAGTCGAAATGATCCAGACGGTGCGCACGTTTGCCCGCCTTTTCGGCTGATATCTTGATATCTTCGATGTCTTTTGCTGCTTGCCCGAAGTGCCGGTCGAGGTTGCCCACGCGCGTTACCAGACGGTCGACATCGCCCCCAAGCAACGCCAGTTCCTTGCGGATCGCACCCGTCTGTTCGCGCATCCGCGCGTCTTTCAGGATGGCGCGCATCGTGTTCAGGGTCGCCATGCAGGTGGTCGGCGAGACGATCCAGACGCGCGCGGTGAAACCTTCGCGCACCACATGGGGCAGGCGGCTGTGGAGTTCGGCATAGACGGCCTCGGACGGCAGGAACATTAAGGCACCGTCGGCGGTTTCACCTTCAATCAGATAGCTCTCGGAAATCTTTTTGATGTGCGTTCTGATCGCCTGTCCAAAGGTGGTCAGCGCGCGTTCGCGTTCCGGCTTTGTCTCTGCCGCCATCAAAGCCTCATAGGCCTCAAGCGGAAACTTCGCGTCGACAACGATAGGGCCGGGCGGATTGGGCAGGTGGATCAGGCAATCGGGTCTGCTGCCGTTTGAAAGGGTCGCCTGCCAAGTGTAGCTGTCCGACGGCAGGGCCTTGGACACGATATCCTGCAGCTGGATTTCGCCGAACGCACCGCGTGTCTGCTTGTTCGACAGAATATCCTGCAAGGACAGTACGTCGCCCGACAGCTTTTCGATATTGGTCTGCGCCTTGTCGATTGTGGCCAGCCGTTCTTGCAACTCTGTCAGGCTTTTGGTGGTCTTTTCGGACGATCCGGTCAGCGTGTCCTTCATGCGCTCCTGCATTTCGGTTAAGGCGCGCGCCGATCTCATCGCGTTTTCAGCCAGCCGTTCGGCCATCTGGGCCTGCACTTCGGCCAGACGCGCCTCCATCGTCTGCACGACGTGCACCTGCGCATTGGCCTGCGCCTCGCTGACGATGCTGATGTTGCCTGCAAGCTGTTGCTGACCCTGCCCCAGCGAATGGACATCCTCCGACAAGCGCCCGACCTGCGAGGCGACAAATTGGACGGCCTCGGTTGATTTCCCTGCACGGCGCACCGTCATGATCAAAAGGACCAGTACGAGCAGCAAAATTGCCGCTCCAAGGATGACGCCCAGCACCATCGGGTCGCTAAGATCGTAAGTGTATTCGCCAATCTGGATCATGTGCGCCCGAAAAGCCGTTCGATATCGGCAAGTTTAAGTTCAACGTAGGTGGGCCGGCCGTGGTTGCATTGCCCTGATAGTGGCGTCGCCTCCATTTCACGGAGAAGCGCGTTCATTTCCGCCGCCTGCATGCGCCTGCCAGAGCGGATCGAGCCATGGCAAGCGACGCGGCTCAGGATCGCTTCGATCCGGGCTTGGACCGACGCGCTGTCACCCTGGTCGGCAAGCTCATCCAGAATATCGCGGATCATCGCTGCGGCGTTTACTTCACCCAGAATTGCAGGCGTTTCGCGCACAGCGACAGCGTTCCCACCAAAGGGTTCAATGGTCAGGCCGAATTTGGCCAGATCATCTGCGATTTCCAGCAAATGCGTCGCTTCGTTCGCTGAAAGCTCAACCACTTCGGGGATCAGCAGGGCCTGCGCCGCAACGCCGTTTTCAGCCATCTGTCTTTTCAGCTTTTCATAGACCAGCCGTTCGTGCGCGGCATGTTGATCTACAATAACAATGCCCTTTTCGGTTTGCGCGATGATATAGTTTTCATGCACCTGCGCGCGGGCGGCGCCAAGCGGCAGGTGATCGGGTTCATCCGCCACCACCGGTTCAAACCGTGCAGAGGGTTGCTCCCCAAATCCGGGTGCTTGTGCTTGGAAGGTCATTGACCGTGCGCTGAAACTGGGACGGTCCATCTGGTAAACGCGGGGTGCGGCCGGTTGCGGTGTCATCGCGCCCAGCGTTGCGTTTGCCACAGTTGTGGAGGCACGGTGCCCTGCGTCGGCCAGCGCATGGCGCAGGCCGGATACGATCAAGCCGCGCACGGTTCCCGGATCGCGGAAACGGACCTCGGATTTTGCGGGGTGGACGTTCACGTCCACTAAGGTGGGGTCGCAATCGACAAATAGCGCCGCCACCGGATGCCTGTCACGCGACAGCACATCCATATAGGCTGCGCGCAACGCGCCAAGGAGCATCTTGTCCCGCACAGGGCGGCCGTTGACGAAAAGGAACTGCGCCACCGCTG
>CAYZKE010000359.1:3629-4064 GCA_964478505.1 uncultured Loktanella sp. | reverse complement strand
CTTTGCTGACGTGATCAACGCAGGTCCCGGGATCAAGGAACGGATCGCAGCCGCGCGGATCGTCTTGGAAAAGACCGATAATGCCGACAAGGTGCTCAAACTTATGGGGCAGTTTGGTGCCAACACCGATCGCTACGCCAACCATCACCCGTGGTCGGACCGTCTTGCGCGGGATACCGCCCCCGGCGCCAAGCGCAACGAACATGACATGCGCCTGTCAGTGCTGAACTACCCGCTCGACGGCTGGGCCGATGCGGTTGTCATGAACATGCTCATGGGGATTGCCGTAGCTGTGCAGCTGGCCGAATTCCTCACCTCCTCCTACCAGCCTTTTGCAGAGGCCATTCGCGAGGTGGAGCCACGCGAGAAGCGCCATACCGAGCTTGCCGTGGAAGGGATCGAGAAACTGATCCAACAGGGTGAAACCGCCGCTGT
>CAYZKE010000359.1:0-3619 GCA_964478505.1 uncultured Loktanella sp. | reverse complement strand
GCCGCGCGTGAGCGAAAGCTTTGGTACAGGTGTGTCCCCACGCAGTGACGCCCTGAAAGCAATGGGGCTGCGCAGCAAGAGCAACGCAGACCTTCATAGCGCGTGGATGGCAGCCGCCGCAGAGCAGTTGGACAAACTCGGGCTCCAGCACCCTGCCTAAGACCGGATAGCTGCGCGGCCCTTAAAGGCCGTGCACGCCTGTCAGCGTCAGCTTCGTAACCAGCTTGGCATATTCATCCCGTGCTTCGTGGTCTGCGCGGCTGTTCCACATATAGAACCAGTTGAGCATCCCAAAGACAGACATCACCGTGGAACGCAATTTGCGCGGATCGTCGGCAAAGACTTCGGGGGCGATGTTGGTGACCACATTGCTCATCTGGATCACCAGATCACGTTGATAAGACTTCAGAATCCGCTGCTGATCGTCAGGCAGAAGCGGGATGCCTTCGGTCTGGATCTTATGTTCGTGATCCATGCCTTCGTAGGACTGCAGGGTTTCAACCACGATCCGGCCAAGCTGCTCTGGTGGGTCAAGCCCGTCGAGGTCCAAGCCCGTGATCCGGTCGCGCAAGGCTGACAGATAGGTATCCAGAATATCGAACAACAGCGCATCTTTGCTGGCGTAATAGTGGTAGATATTCGCTTTTGATATGCCGCATTCCTTGGCGACATGCGACATCGACGCCCGCGCGTAGCCTTGCTCGGCAAACAGGCGGGCGGCAATCTGAAGGATGTGGACACGTTTTGCGTCGTGATCTTTTGCTATTGGGCGAGACACATTTATTCCTTGTTGCGATTGTCCACGACGCGCACGGCTTTCCCTTGGCTGCGCGCAACAGCCCCGGGGTTCCCTACAATAACTTCCGTTGAGACACCAACCATATCCTTGATGTGCTTGGTCAACATCCGTGCCGCAGCGGTCTTGGAGAGTTCGTCCGCAGCGTCAGGATTGGCTTCAACGAAGACGCGCATCGCGTCCATGCGACCGGATTTATAAAGTTCGATCTGGAAATAGGGCGCAAGCCCCCCCGTCGCCATGACCTGCTCTTCAATCTGGGTCGGGAAGACATTGACGCCGCGCAGGATTATCATGTCATCAGACCGTCCGGTGATCTTTTCCATCCGCCGCATGCTGCGTGCTGTGCCAGGCAAAAGCCGGGTCAAATCGCGGGTGCGATACCGGATCATCGGCATGCCTTCTTTGGTCAACGTGGTGAAAACAAGTTCACCCTCTTCGCCTTCTTCAACGACCTCACCCGTGGCGGGGTTGATGATCTCGGGATAGTAGTGGTCTTCCCAAACATGCAAACCGTCTTTGGTTTCAACGCATTCATTGGCTACACCAGGACCCATGATTTCGCTCAGGCCGTAGATATCAACAGCATGCATGTCAAAGGCGTCTTCAACCTCTTTGCGCATCGCATTGGTCCAGGGTTCTGCGCCAAAGACGCCAACCTGCAACGATGATTTGCGCGGGTCTATGCCTGCCTTGTGGAACCCTTCAAGGATGTTGAGCATATAGGACGGCGTGACCATAATGCCTTTGGGTTCAAAGTCGGTGATCAGACCAACCTGCTTTTCGGTTTGGCCGCCGCCCATCGGGACAACTGTAGCACCCAGTCTTTCAATGCCATAATGCGCCCCAAGCCCGCCAGTGAACAGACCGTAGCCATAGGCGTTGTGAATCGTATCGCCTGCGCGCAAACCCGAAGCGCGCAAACTGCGGGCAAGCGTATCAGCCCAAACATCGATATCATTCTTGGTATAAACAACCACCGTGGGTTTGCCCGTCGTGCCGGACGAGGCATGAATACGCACGAGTTTCTCGCGCGGCACCGCAGACAGGCCGAACGGATAATTGTCGCGTAGGTCGTTCTTGTAGGTGAAGGGGAACTTGGCCAGATCCTTAAGATCCTTGAGATCATCGGGATGTACCCCTGCCTCATCAAAGCGTTTGCGATACATCGGAACGTTGTCATAGGCATGACGCAACGACCACTTCATACGCTGAAGCTGCAAGGCCGAGATTTCGTCGCGGCTCGCAATTTCGATCGGGTCCAAATCGGCCTTCGCCGGGGTCAGGTCTTCCATAGGTAATCCTCCATCCCTTAGGTTATTCTGTAAATAGCTGGCCTTTGATCGCACGTGAAAGGCCCCGCATTTCGGCGATTGTCTTGCCATCCTGATTGCTGACGCGCACGTCATAAATGCCGCTGCGTCCCGTCAACGACACCTCTTGCGCGGTTGCGGTCAGCACATCCCCCAACTGGCCCGGCGCGGTGTAGGTAATCATATTGCTTTGCGCCACGGTCGACTGATTGCGGCTATTGCAGGCAAATGCAAAGCAGCTGTCAGCCAGCGAGAAGGTCATCCCGCCGTGACATATGCCAAGTCCGTTGCAATGGTGTTTTTCGACGGTCATTGACATGACAGCGGTGCCTTCATCGACCGACACCAGCGTCATCCCCAGCCATCGGGACGCCCCGTCGCCTGACCACATGACCTCTGCTGCGCGTGCTGCACGTTCTTTCGGGGTCATGATCAGGCTCCCTTGAACCGGGGTGCGCGTTTTTCAAGAAAGGCAGATACACCTTCGGCATAATCCGCGCTTTCGCCGCAGGTCTTCATATACTCTGCTTCCATCTCAAGATGATCGCTTAGCGTATCCGTTGCCGCTGCTTGAATGGCTGCTTTGCTCAGACCAAGGCCAAGTGTCGGGCCATTGGCGAAACCCGCCGTCATGGCGCGCGCCTCAGCCATCAGATCTTCATCAGGCAGCGCTTTCCAGATCAGGCCCCAGTCTTCGGCCTGCTGTGCGGGCAAGGGTTGCGCCGTAAAGGCCAGCCCTTTGGCGCGCGCTTCACCGAGCAGGCGTGGCAAATGCCAGCTGCCGCCAGTGTCGGGGATAAGGCCCACTTTCGCAAACGATTGGATGAATTTCGCGCTTTGGGCAGCCAGCACGATGTCACAGGCCAGCGCCAGATTGGCCCCTGCCCCGGCAGCGACGCCATTCACGGCACAGACCACCGGAAACTCAAGCGCGCGGATCAAGCGCACCAGCGGCGCGTAAAAGTTGCGCACCGTTGCGCCAAGGTTAGGCGGCGATGTCATTTTAGATGGATCACGATCCCCAAGATCCTGCCCCGCACAAAAGCCACGGCCCGCCCCTGTCAGCAGCACGGCACGCATGCCAGTGTCACGCGCCTCTTCAAGTGCGGCCCGCAAAGCGAGGTGCATTTCGTCGTTGAAACTGTTGAGTCGGTCAGGCCGGTTCAGCGTAATTTCTGTCCAGTTTTCGTGTGTTTGAACAAGAATCGGGTTGGTCATTTCGCGGTCACTTTCTGGTGTTCACAAATTCATCCTTGCATAAACCGACCGGTTGGTCAATTAATGATGACGCAGCGATTCTGAGGAGGAACGTCGTGAGCATTGTCGATGTACGTGTGCAAAACGGGCTAGCCTGGGTGACGGTGAACAACCCGCCAGTCAACGCCACGTCGACTGCTGTTCGCCAAGGCTTGCTTGACGCTGTGGCCAAAGTGCAGGGAGCCGAGCGCGCCATTTTGCAATGCGCTGGCCGGACATTCATTGCCGGCGGCGACATGAGCGAGTTTGACGC
>CAYZKE010000358.1:2604-4065 GCA_964478505.1 uncultured Loktanella sp. | reverse complement strand
ATGAAGCCGCTGGCGAAGTGATCGAGGCGGGTGCTGACAGTGGCTACCGCGTGGGCGAGCATGTTTTTGTGCCCGGTGCGAGTTGCTATGAGGGTGCCTTTGGCCTGTTCGGGGCAGCGGCGCAAACGTTGGTGACCAAAGCGTCACGCGTGACCCGTATTGATCGTGGTCTCGGTGCTGCGGGTGCGTTGCTGGCTTTGGCTGCGACGGCGCGCCATGCGATGGCGGGACCGAACAAGGCCGTGCCTGATCTGATCATCGGCCACGGCGTTTTGGGTCGTCTTCTGGCGCGATTAACTGTCGCTTCCGGTGCGCCTGCGCCAACCGTTTGGGAAGTTGATCCGATCCGCATGGGTGGTGCCAGCGGGTATGAGGTGACAACACCAGAAGCCGACGCGCGCCGAGATTACAAATCTGTCTACGATGCATCAGGTCGCGGCGATCTGCTGAACGACTGGATCGGTCGCATCGCCAAGGGTGGTGAGATTGTCTTGGCGGGGTTCTATACCGCGCCCCTGCAATTCGCATTTCCACCGGCGTTCATGAAAGAGGCACGTTTCCGCATCAGTGCGGAATGGGCGGCGGACGATATGACCGCCACCAAAGCTCTGGTTGAAGCCGGAACCTTGGAGCTGGCCGACTTGATCACACACCAACAGCCCGCAGAAGCCGCAGGGACTGCCTATGAAACGGCGTTCACTGATCCGGCCTGCCTGAAAATGATTTTGAATTGGGGAACCGCATGAAAGATGAGATTCCAAACCTGAAAGACTTTGATCAGCGTTTGCGCGACGAGGCCAATGAAGAGCATACGCTCGAAGTGCCACAAGGCGAACCCACATCGAAAACGCAGATCATCGCGATCTATGGTAAAGGCGGGATCGGCAAATCTTTCACGCTGGCCAACCTCAGCCATATGATGGCCGAGATGGGAAAGCGCGTTTTGCTCATCGGTTGTGACCCGAAATCCGATACCACCAGCCTGCTGTTTGGCGGCAAGGCCTGTCCGACGATTATCGAGACTTCCGCGAAGAAGAAGCTTGCCGGCGAAGAGGTTGCCATCGGTGACGTCTGCTTCAAGCGCGGCGGTGTTTTCGCGATGGAGCTTGGTGGACCGGAAGTGGGTCGTGGCTGTGGTGGTCGCGGCATTATCCACGGTTTCGAGCTATTGGAAAAGCTGGGGTTCCACGACTGGGACTTTGACTATGTTCTGCTCGATTTCCTTGGCGACGTGGTCTGCGGTGGCTTCGGCCTGCCGATCGCGCGCGATATGGCGCAGAAAGTTATCTTGGTTGCCTCAAATGATCTCCAGTCGCTTTATGTTGCTAACAATGTCTGCTCGGCGGTTGAATACTTCCGAAAACTGGGTGGCAACGTTGGGGTCGCTGGACTTGTCATCAACAAAGATGACGGCACAGGAGAGGCGCAGGCTTTCGCCGAAGCTGTTAGCATACCTGTCCT
>CAYZKE010000358.1:1425-2504 GCA_964478505.1 uncultured Loktanella sp. | reverse complement strand
AAATCCGAGATCCTTGATCAATATGCGAAGGATTATCCGCAAGGACCCCACGATCAACCGCAGAGCATGTGCCCTGCGTTCGGGTCTTTGCGTGTAGGCCTTCGGATGAAACGTGTGGCCACGGTTCTGTCCGGTTCGGCTTGTTGTGTATACGGTCTCACGTTTGTTTCGCATTTTTACGGGGCGCGCCGGTCTGTCGGTTACGTTCCGTTCAATTCCGAGACATTGGTGACGGGTAAACTTTTCGAGGACATCCGCGAGAGTGTCCACGATATGGCCGATCCTGACCGCTACGATGCGATTGTCGTGACCAACCTCTGTGTGCCCACCGCATCCGGTGTGCCGCTGCGGTTGCTGCCCAAGGAAATCAACGGCGTGCGGATCGTGGGTATCGACGTACCTGGATTCGGTATCCCGACCCACGCAGAAGCCAAGGACGTTCTGGCGGGTGCCATGCTGCAATACGCGCGCGCAGAGATTAAGGCAGGCCCTGTCGCCCGCCCTGTCGGTGGTAAATCCGACCGTCCGAATGTGGCCTTGCTGGGCGAGATGTTCCCTGCTGATCCCATGATGATCGGCGCGATGCTGGCCCCTATGGGTCTTGCCGCTGGTCCTGTGGTGCCGACCCGTGAATGGCGTGAGCTTTATGCCGCCCTTGATTGCGGTGTCGCGGCTGCGATCCACCCGTTTTATACCGCGTCCATTCGTGAGTTTCAGGCCGCTGGCCGGAAAATCGTGGGCTCTGCCCCTGTGGGTCATGACGGCACGGCCGCGTGGCTGGCGGCGATTGGTGATGCTTACAATGTCGCCCCCGATCAGATTGCAGCAGCGCAAAATGCATTCCTGCCTGCGATCAAAGGTGCGCTGGCTGGCGAGCAGATCAAGGGCACAGTCACGCTATCTGGCTATGAAGGCTCCGAGCTTTTGGTGGCGCGTTTGCTGATCGAAAGTGGTGCGGATGTACCTTATGTGGGCACCGCTTGCCCCAAGACCGAATGGTCGCGCCCTGATGCGGAATGGCTTGCAGCGAAGGGCGTGAAGATCGTCTATCGCGCCTCGCTTGAGGATGATCTGGCCGC
>CAYZKE010000358.1:0-1325 GCA_964478505.1 uncultured Loktanella sp. | reverse complement strand
GCCGGTGTCTGGGAGGGTGCGCCGAATTTGCGCCCTGACTTCCGTGCGCAGCATCAGAAAAAGCTTGATAAAATGGCGCGTGCCGCCAAAGCGCAGGAGATGATCTGATGCTTGTCACTGATCATGATCGCGCGGGCGGATATTGGGGTGCAGTCTATGCATTCTGCGCCGTCAAAGGTTTGCAGGTTGTTATTGACGGTCCTGTGGGCTGTGAAAACCTGCCGGTGACATCCGTGTTGCATTACACCGATGGTCTGCCGCCACATGAATTGCCGATTGTTGTCACTGGTCTGGGTGAAACCGAGATGGGTGAAGGCACCGAGGACGCGATGAAGCGTGCCTGGAAGACCCTTGATCCGGCTTTGCCTGCTGTTGTTGTGACTGGGTCCATTGCCGAGATGATTGGCGGCGGCGTGACACCGCAAGGCACGAATATTCAGCGCTTTTTGCCGCGCACCATTGATGAAGATCAGTGGGAATGTGCCGACCGTGCCATGACCTGGATTTTCACTGAATTCGGCATGACCAAAGGCCGGATGCCGCCCGAGAAAAAGCGCGAAGAGGGAGATGCCCCCCGCGTCAATATCCTTGGGCCGATGTACGGCGCGTTCAACATGCCTTCCGATCTGGCCGAAATCCGGCGTCTGGTCGAAGGCATTGGCGCCGAGATCAACATGGTGATGCCGCTGGGCGCCCATGTGGCCGAGATGCGCAATCTGGTGAATGCCGATGTGAACGTCACCATGTACCGCGAATTTGGTCGCGGGCTGTGTGAGGTTCTGGGCAAGCCATATTTGCAGGCTCCGTTTGGTATCGACAGCACAACGAAATTCCTGCGCAAGCTGGGTGAATTGACGGGCCTCGATCCGGAACCGTTTATCGAGCGTGAAAAGCATTCGACCATCAAACCGGTTTGGGATCTGTGGCGCTCGGTCACGCAGGACTTCTTTGCGACCGCTGAATTCGCGATCGTTGCGAATGAGACATACGCCCGCGGCGTGCGGCACTTCCTTGAGGGTGATCTGGGTTTCCCATGCGCCTTTGCGGTGGCCCGGACACGCGGAAAAAAGACCAACAACGACGAAGTGCGCGCCATGCTGCATAGCAAGCGCCCTTTGATCGTGATGGGGTCCATCAACGAGAAAATGTATCTGGCCGAAATGAAAGCAGGGCATGGACCAAGCCCCGTATTTATCCCCGCCAGCTTCCCCGGTGCTGCGATCCGCCGTGCCACAGGCACGCCGTTTATGGGCTATGCCGGGGCTACTTATCTGCTGCAAGAGGTCTGCAATGGCCTGTTTGATGCGCTGTTCCACATCCTGCCG
>CAYZKE010000357.1:1549-4069 GCA_964478505.1 uncultured Loktanella sp. | reverse complement strand
TGCAATGTTTGCTATCGTCGCAATCGTCATCGACCGCAGGTCGTTCCTGATTGCCGCGATCGGGTATATCGTCGCCCTTGGGGCAGCTGTTTTTGACGGTACCGGAACAGCCCCGACCATCCTGATCCTCGGCGTCGTCCTGCTTCTTCTTGGTGCATTCTGGGAACGGATCCGCGCACGCATCCTGCGCGTGATGCCCGGATTTATCCCGCTGCACCGTCTTCCTCCTTCTCAAGTTTAAGGTTCATTCATGACTGACCTCACGCCACGCGAAATCGTCTCCGAACTTGACCGGTTCATCATCGGCCAGAAGGATGCCAAACGCGCCGTTGCTGTCGCCCTGCGCAATCGTTGGCGGCGCAAGCAATTGGGCGATGATCTGCGCGATGAAGTTTACCCAAAAAACATTCTAATGATCGGGCCCACCGGCGTTGGTAAAACCGAAATCTCGCGCCGTTTGGCAAAACTGGCGCGTGCGCCTTTCCTGAAAGTCGAGGCGACGAAATTCACCGAAGTCGGCTATGTCGGCCGCGATGTCGAACAGATCATCCGCGATCTGGTCGATACCGCAATCATCGACACCCGCGAACACATGCGCGAAGTCGTCAAAGCCAAAGCGCGTGCCGCCGCCGAAGAACGGGTGATCACCGCAGTTGCAGGCACCGATGCGCGCGAAGGCACGCGCGATATGTTCCGCCGCAAACTCAAATCAGGCGAACTTGACGACACGATCATCGAACTTGAACTGACCGACAATTCCAACCCCATGGGCGGTTTCGAAATCCCCGGCCAGCCCGGCGGCATGGGCGGTATGATGAACCTTGGCGAACTGTTCGGCAAAGCCATGGGTGGCCGCACTGTGAAAAAGCAAATGACTGTCGCCGATAGCTATGATGCGCTGATCGCTGATGAAGCCGACAAGTTGCTCGACGATGAAATCGTCACCAAGGCCGCACTTGAAGCGGTCGAGCAGAACGGCATCGTCTTTCTGGACGAGATCGACAAGGTTTGCGCCCGCGCCGACGCACGCGGTGCTGATGTATCCCGCGAAGGTGTCCAGCGAGATCTGCTTCCCTTGATCGAAGGCACGACGGTTTCCACCAAACACGGGCCGATCAAGACCGACCATATCCTGTTCATCGCCTCGGGCGCGTTCCACGTAGCCAAACCGTCTGACCTTCTGCCCGAACTGCAAGGTCGCCTGCCCATCCGTGTCGAATTGCGTGCCCTGACCGAAGATGATTTCGTGCGTATCCTGACCGAAACCGACAACGCGCTAACACTGCAATACGCCGCCTTGATGAAGACCGAAGAGGTCACCGTGACCTTTACCGAAGACGGGATCAAAGCGCTGGCCAAGATCGCCGCCGAGGTCAACGAATCCGTCGAAAACATCGGCGCACGCCGCCTGTACACCGTGATCGAACGGGTATTCGAGGACCTGTCCTTTAACGCGCCAGACCGCGCTGGTGACGAAATCGCAGTAGATGCAGCCTTTGTTGAAAAGCATCTGGGCGAGCTGTCCCGCTCACTCGATATCAGCCGCTACGTGCTTTGATGCCAGCAATCAACGGGTGCGGTCTAGCCGCCCCGTTTCCACGTCATGTAGTCTTCAACCAACTTGGCATAGGCAGGTTCGGCTTGATCCCAAAGAAGCAACCAGAGCACCAGCGCGGCTATTGCCCAGTTAATGATCGAAATGATCAGGTTGCGCAGACTTGCGAGTTCATAAAAACCCTCTGAATCGAGATCGACCCTGAACCAGATGTCATCAATCGAAAACCCTTCACGGAAAAAGAAATCCCATTTTGACTGCGCACGGTACCGTTCATGACGGCTCAACCCGGGTGCCGGGTTCCCCCTGGGGGCAAAGGGCCGCCAGAGACCTCTGAAGACATGGCCGATAATCCCTGCCAGAATAACAAACGTCGGCAAGGCCATATAGTATTCAAAGTCGGTCATGGTCATGTATCTCGCAAGATGCGGCGCGTTCTGACACGACCATAACAAAAGCGCCGTTTCGTTTCATACACAATCTGGGGGCCTAATTTGCGGGCATAGCGAAGTTTCTCCTTCCAAACGCCCCACAGTCAGATCATCAAAGGCGCATGAACCGACAACCCACTTACTTCCGCTTCATCCGCGAAAATTTCCCGTTCCTTGCAACGGGATTTTTGTTGTCGTTTCTGTCCAGCTTTGGCCAGACATTTTTTATCTCGATCTTTGGCGGTGAAATTCGCGAAGCCTACGGGCTAACCAACGGTGAATGGGGGCTGACCTATATGATCGGCACAGGTGCCTCGGCAGTGGTGATGGTCTTTGCGGGCGGTCTGGCTGACAGGTTTCGGGTGCGGACATTGGGGATCGTCGTCGTCCTGCTTCTGGCGTCCGCCTGCCTGTTCATGGCCGTCAATAGCATTGTCGCGCTGCTGCCTTTCGTGATTTTCGCACTGCGTTTCACGGGTCAAGGCATGACCACCCATGTCGCCACTGTCGCCATGTCCCGCTGGTTTATTGCCA
>CAYZKE010000357.1:0-1449 GCA_964478505.1 uncultured Loktanella sp. | reverse complement strand
CAAGGCATGACCACCCATGTCGCCACTGTCGCCATGTCCCGCTGGTTTATTGCCACGCGCGGCCGCGCGCTGGCAGTCGCTGCCTTTGGCTTTATGCTTGGCGAGGCCGCATTGCCGCTGACAATGGTCTGGCTCAAATCCATGATTGAGTGGCGGACACTCTGGGTCTGTTTCGCCGTTTTCTGCGTGTTGGCCTGCTTTGTGCTTTACCGCCTTCTCCGCCTCGAGCGCACACCGCAGGCCATGGCTGAAACCACGCAATCCACAGGTATGAACGGGCGGCATTGGACACGCAGCGATGCGCTGCGCCATCCACTGTTCTGGGCCATGGTGCCGGCGGTGATGTCGTTTTCCGGGTTCGGGACAGCATTCTGGTTTCACCAGGTCCATTTTGCGGAAATCAAAGGCTGGTCACACCTTGCACTTGTCTCGGTGTTCCCTTTGGGTACCGCGGCACTTCTCATCTCGACCATCGGCTACGGCTGGGCGGTCGACCGTTTCGGCGCAACGCGGCTTTTGCCGATTTACCTGATCCCGCTGGTGATCGCCTTCATCCTGCATTGGTACGCGCCGTCACTGGGTTGGACTGCATTAGCGGTCATCCTGATGGGGGTCGCGGGCGGCGGGCAGGCGACTTTGCTGAACGCTTGCTGGGCAGAATTCTATGGCACACGGCATATCGGCGCGATCAAAGCAGCGGCAGCGGCTTTGATGGTGCTCGGGTCAGCCATCGGGCCAGGTTTAAGCGGTTGGTTGATTGATCAGGGTGTCGGATTTGAACAGCAGCAACTGGGCTATGCCGCAACCTTTGCTTTCGCAGCCCTCGTCCTGATCATCCCGACCAGCAAAGCGCGACAGGCTTTAGCGGTTTCGCTTTAGATAGACGTAATAGGCACCATGGCCGCCGTGTCTGATATGCGCTGGCGTCACCTGCAAAATCGCCTGCGACAATGGCGGTAGCGCAAGCCACTGCGGCACCTGATGCCGCAAGACGCCATGCCGTGTTGGTATCGGCCCGCCATCATCACGGTCTTTCCCTTTCCCGGTAATCACCAGAACCAAACGCCGCCCCTGCAATTGCGACCCAAGGATAAAAGATACCAACGCCGGATGTGCCTGCGCCATCGTCATGCCGTGCAGGTCAATCCGGCCTTCCGGTTTCAGCTTGCCACGCTTCATTTTCCCGAAAGACTTGTTGTCCATATTGACGGGCGAGGCGGCCAAACGCTCTACAAGCGGGCGCATGACGTCATGGGGCCGCGCAGCATTTGCTTTCTGCCCGACGCGGAATTCCGGCACAGGTTCGCGCATATCGATGGACTTGGGCTTAGGTTTTGGCGTCAACTCCGGCGCACGCGTTTTGCGCTTGGGATCAAGCGGTGTGGCGCGTTCTGCCACGCGATCCCAAAGCGCGCGTTCTTCGGATGAAAGGTGCCGTGGTTTGCGCAT
>CAYZKE010000356.1:0-4080 GCA_964478505.1 uncultured Loktanella sp. | reverse complement strand
GGACCTGCCGGGTTTTTCACGGTTCAATCTGGCGGGTGACGGTGCCGCCGAATGGTTGCGCGGACGGATCGCGGGGGGATTGCCGAAGGTGGGGCGCATGAACCTCGCCTATTTCGCCAATGATCGCGGACGGATCCTGACCGAGATGTCGGTCATGCGGCACGGCGAGGACCAGTTTACGCTAATTACCGCGGCCACCGCGCAGTGGCATGACTATGATGTGTTGCGCGGGGCGCTCGATGCAGGCCTCTCGCTGACCGACCACACAACGGAATATTCCACCTTGATCGTGACCGGGCCAAAGGCGCGGGAACTGTTTGAGAGCATCGGGACCGAGGCGGATTTGTCGGCAGGGTGGTTAAGCCATCAGGCGGCAAAAGTTGCTGGTGTTGACTGTGCGCTGGCACGGGTCAGTTTCGCGGGCGAGTTGGGTTGGGAAATCCATGCGGCCATTGCCGACATGCCCGCACTTTATGACGCGGTGCTCGGCGCTGGTGCGGTGCCCTTTGGCATGTTCGCGCTGAACGCGCTGCGGCTGGAAAAAGGCTATCGCGCGTGGAAAGGCGATCTGAGCACGGATTATTCGCTGCTCGAAGGCGGGTTGGAGCGGTTTATCAAATTCGACAAGCCGCAGGATTTCACCGGCAAGGCGGCCCTTCTGGCAGAAAAGCAGGCGGGTGTGAAGAAGCGTTTTGTGACGCTCACACTGGATGAGCCCGGCCCTGTGGATGCGCCCTACATGTCCACAATCTGGGTGGGCGATAAGGTAGCGGGTGAAACCACCTCGGGCGGTTGGGGTTACCGCGTGAATAAATCCATCGCACTTGGCATGCTGCGCGCGGATGCCGCTGTGCCGGGGGCAAAGGTTCACGTTGATATCTATGGCGAACGTTATATAGCGACGATCCAAGAGGATCGGCCTCTTTGGGATCCGGAAAACAGCCGGATCAGGGCGTGATCTTGCCCATCGGACCTATAACATTCGGAGACACATTTCGTGACAGACATCATCCTTCTTGACGGCGGTATGGGACAGGAACTTGTCCATCGTGCCGGTGACCGGCCCACGCCATTGTGGTCCACGCAGGTGATGATTGATCACCCCGGTCTGGTGGCGCAGGTGCATGCCGATTACCGCGCTGCAGGCGCGACGGTCCATACCACCAACACCTATGCCGTCCTGCGCGACAGGCTCGAAGGGACCGGCATGGAAGGTCACTTTGCCAACCTGCAAAAGGCCGCACTTGACGAGGCGCAAGGTATGGGTGTTCTGGCAGGGTCTATCGGACCGTTGCGCGCGTCTTATCGTCCTGATCTGATGCCAGCTCATGAAGAGGCAGTCGCGATTTACACCGAGGTTGCAAATATGCTGGCACCGCATGTCGACATTCTCATTTGTGAAACGGTTGCCTCCGTGGCCCATGCCCGTGCGATCCTTGAGGCCGCTGTCCCGACAGGCAAACCTGTCTGGCTTGCCCTGACAGTGGATGAGAATGATGGCACAAAGCTGCGCTCGGGTGAGCCTGTGGCAGATGTCTTTGCCGTGGCGGGGGATGCCAGCGCAATTCTGGCGAATTGTTCTTCACCTGAAGCAATCAGCACCACGATGGGTATTCTGGCGACGTCCGGCAAACCCTTCGGCGGCTATGCCAACGGGTTTACCAAGATCAGCGAAGGGTTCCTGGGAGACAAACCCACAGTGGATGCACTGACCGCGCGCAAGGACCTTGGGCCCGAGGAATACGCAGGTTTCGTGATGGGCTGGATTGATCAGGGCGCCACGATTGTCGGGGGCTGCTGTGAGGTCGGGCCTGCGCATATCGCGAAGCTGGCCGAAAAGATCAAAGCCGCTGGACATCAAATTACCACACCATAACGGCCGACTGATCGGCAAATAGGATAAAACACCATGACAAACCTTCCAAATCATGTCCGTGTGGTCATCATCGGGGGGGGCGTCATTGGCTGTTCCGTCGCCTATCATCTGGCCCAATTGGGATGGAAAGACGTGGTGCTGCTGGAACGCAAACAGCTGACCTCTGGCACCACATGGCATGCCGCGGGATTGATCGCGCAGCTGCGCGCGACGGCGAATATGACCAAGCTCGCGAAATACAGCCAGGAGCTTTATGGCAATCTGGAGGATGAAACAGGTGTCGCGACCGGCTTCAAGCGTGTGGGGTCGATCACCGTGGCGCTGACAGAGGAGCGGCGCGAAGAGCTGTCCCGATCTGCGGGGATGGCACGGGCGTTCGGGGTGGAGATTGAGGAAATCTCGCCCAGCGAGATCAAGGCCCGCTATGAACATTTGAATATCGACGGTGTTACCGGTGGCGTGTACCTGCCTAAAGACGGTCAAGGCGACCCTGCCAATATCGCGCTGGCGCTGGCCAAAGGCGCACGGATGAAGGGCGCTGTGGTGGCAGAACGCACTAAGGTCACCAAGATCAATAAGGCAGGGCGCCGCGTGCAATCTGTTGACTGGGTGAGCGGTGACGCACGGGGCAGGATGACCTGCGACATGGTCGTGAATTGCGCGGGGATGTGGGGCCATGAGGTGGGGCGCATGGCGGGGGTGAATGTGCCGCTACATGCTTGCGAGCATTTCTATATCGTGACCGAGGCGATTGCAGGCCTGACCCAGATGCCCGTGCTGCGCGTCCCCGATGAATGTGCCTATTACAAGGAAGACGCCGGTAAAATCCTGCTGGGCGCGTTCGAGCCGAACGCGAAGCCCTGGGCGATGGACGGTATTCCTGCGGATTTCGAGTTCGACCAACTGCCCGAGGATTTCGACCACTTTGAGCCGATCCTTGAGGCTGCCGTTGCGCGGATGCCGATGCTGGCCGAGGCGGGGATACATACGTTTTTCAATGGGCCGGAGAGTTTCACACCGGACGATGCCTATCATCTGGGGCTAGCACCCGAGATGGACAACGTCTGGGTCGCTGCGGGCTTTAATTCGATCGGTATTCAGTCGGCCGGTGGCGCTGGCATGGCGCTGGCGCAATGGATGGACGCGGGCGAAAAGCCCTTTGATCTCGGTGATGTGGATATTGGTCGGATGCAGCCGTTTCAGGGGAACAAGACCTATCTGTTTGAGCGGTCGAAGGAAACGCTGGGCCTTCTTTATGCCGACCATTTCCCGTTCCGCCAAAAGGCCACCGCACGCGGTGTGCGGCGGACACCGTTCCACCAGCATCTGCTGGATCAGGGTGCTGTCATGGGTGAGCTTGCGGGCTGGGAACGCGCCAATTGGTTTGCGGATGAGGGGCAGACGCCCGAATATGCATACTCTTGGAAGCGGCAGAATTTCTTTGGCAATGTTGCGGCTGAACTAAACGCGATCCGCACGAATGTAGGGATGTACGACATGTCCTCATTCGGGAAAATCCGTGTTGAGGGGCGCGATGCGACGGCGTTTTTGAACCATATCGGCGGCGGCCAGTACGACGTGCCGGTGGGCAAGATTGTGTATACCCAGTTTCTGAATTCCCGTGCAGGGATCGAGACCGATGTGACCGTCACCCGTCTGTCCGAAACCGCCTATCTGGTCGTGACACCCGCCGCGACGCGTCTGGCGGATCAGACGTGGATGCGCCGTCATCAGGGCGATTTCAACGTGGTCATCACCGATGTCACAGCAGGCGAAGGCGTGCTGGCCGTCATGGGGCCGAACAGCCGAAAACTGCTTGAGGCGGTGTCACCAAACGATTTTGGCAATGACGTAAACCCCTTTGGCACCGCCCAAGAGATCGAGATTGGCATGGGTCTGGCCCGCGCCCATCGCGTCACTTACGTAGGTGAGCTGGGTTGGGAGGTCTATGTCTCGACCGACATGGCGGGGCATGTGTTCGAGGTGCTGCATGCGGCGGGACAGGACATGGGGCTCAAGCTTTGCGGGATGCATATGATGGATGCGGCGCGCATGGAAAAAGGGTTCCGCCACTTCGGTCACGATATCACGGCTGAGGATCACGTGCTTGAGGCCGGGTTAGGTTTTGCTGTGAAAACTGACAAACCTGACTTCATCGGCCGCGACGCCGTGATGCGCAAACGTGACGCAGGGTTGGAGCGGCG
>CAYZKE010000355.1:3581-4086 GCA_964478505.1 uncultured Loktanella sp. | reverse complement strand
TGTTGCACATTTTTTGCACAAATTAGGCACTTAGCTTAATTTTTAGGCGGCATAAAAAGGCCCACAGCCCGACTCATCCGCGCTCTACATTCCAAAGCGGACAGGCTATAGTGGCAAAAAAGCAGACCCCAAGCAGTCAATCGAGCGGATCATGAGCGGAAACGGCAAAAAGCGGCCCCCTTTGGTGGCCGACAAACGCTATACAGCGAAACCAGCAGCCAAGAAGGCTGCAGCCCCGGCCAAAAAACCTGCGGCCAAGCGCAAGGCTGCGCCCAAGAAGGCCAAGCCGCGTGGCGTGATCGGCTGGGTGCTCGCGCCGTTTCGCTGGCTCATCCGCCTGATCTGGGCCTTCTCGTGGCGCGTGGGCCTTGTGACCGGACTGATCATTGGTGGCTTTTCGCTCTATTTTGCAGCGCAGATGCCCGCAGTCTCAGAGCTGATTGACGGCCGCACGCGCGGTTCGGTCACCATGACCGATGTGTCGGGCAGCGTTTTTGCGTGGCGG
>CAYZKE010000355.1:0-3571 GCA_964478505.1 uncultured Loktanella sp. | reverse complement strand
CCGTGTCGCCATTTTTGCACAACGCGGTTGTGGCGACCGAAGACAAGCGATTCTACGGCCACTTCGGGATTTCGCCGCGTGGTATCGCCTCTGCCGTGCGTATCAATCTGCGCGAAGGGCGTGGCCCGCTGTCGGGCAACGGCGGTTCCACAATCACGCAGCAGACCGCGAAGCTTTTGTGCCTGGGTGTACCGTTTGATCCCAACGTCTGGGACAGCGAGCGCGCATATGAGGCCGATTGCCGCCAATCTTCGCTTTGGCGCAAAGCGCGCGAAGCTGTGTTTTCCGTGGGCATGGAAATTGCCTACACCAAGGAAGAAATCCTCACCATCTATCTCAACCGTGCCTACCTCGGTGCGGGCAGTCGCGGATTTGAGGCCGCAGCCCAGCGCTATTTCGGCATTTCCGCAGCCGAGGTGAACCCCGCACAGGCCGCGATGCTGGCCGGTTTGCTGACCGCCCCGTCCGCCAATGCTCCCACCCGCGACCTGCAACGCGCACAGGATCGCGCATCGGTCGTGATCGGCCTGATGGAGGAACAGGACTATCTGACGCCCGAACAGGCCCGCGATGCGCGGCTAAACCCTGCGACGCTTTCTGATGCGGCCAGCGCCAGCTCTGGCGGATTCTTCGCCGATTGGGTGATGGACAGCGGCCCCGAGTTCTTTACCCGCAACACAACCGAAGACGTCATCATCCGCACGACATTGGACCAACGCATTCAGACCGCGGCCGAAGAGGCGCTGATTCAGGTTTTTCAAAACGATGTGAAAGAAGGATCCGAAGCGCAGGCCGCGATCATCGTCATGTCTGCCGATGGCGCAGTGCGCGCCATGGTCGGCGGACGCAATATTAGCGCAACAGGTGCCTTCAACCGCGCGACACAAGCTCTGCGGCAAACGGGATCGGCCTTTAAGCCCTTCATCTATGCCGCCGCCCTCGATCTGGGGATGTCACCTTATGACATGGTCGACGATGCACCCACCTGCTGGCAACGCACCGGATCACCCAATTGGTGCCCGGAAAACTATGACCGCGAATTTGTGGGGCCGATCAGCTTGGTTGACGCCTTGGCCACCAGCCGCAACATCCCCGCAATCGTTGTCTCCGAAGAGGTCGGGCGAGGCCTGGTCAGCAGCGTGGCGAATGGCTTTGGTGTGCAGGGTGATCTTGCCGCAGGCCCTGCGCTGGCGCTGGGTGTGTCGGAAAGCACCTTGCTGGATATGACCGGTGCCTTTGCCGGTATTTTGAACGGTGGATCAGCCGTCACTCCTTACGGACTGACAGACCTGCGACTGATGGGCGATGACACACCTTTGATGGATGCCTCAAGTGTCGGCATCGGCGAACGGATCATCCGGCAGGAAGCCGCGCGTCAGCTGACATGGATGATGACGAAGGTTGTCGAGCAAGGAACCGGGACGCGCGCACGCATCGATGGCTGGCAGATTGCGGGCAAGACCGGCACGACCCAAGGATCACGTGATGCCTGGTTTATCGGCTTCACTGGCGATTACGTCACCGGCGTCTGGATGGGCTATGACGACAACCGGCGTCTGACCGGCGTAACGGGGGGCGGCCTGCCGGCAACAATCTGGCGGGAAACGATGCTGCGGGTTCTGAGCGGCCAGCAACCCACGCCCCTGCCGATGAGCATCCCGCAACGTCCGTTCGCGACGGGTGTGCTTGAAAGCCAAGGCGGCGAAGCGCCAGCGCAGGATATCCTGAACCTGCTGGACAGTATTCTGACGGGAACGAACTAGCGGTCGGGGTCTTCGCACCGCTCATAGCGGAACGCATAGCCGCTCCAGATCATGTAGAGTCCGGTGCCTTGGGCATCGGGCATCATGATCGCTCGCTCGGTCCAGGCCTCGGCCTCGCCCGAGCATTGCATCTCGTAGATCGTGGCGTTCATATCCTCGACCTCAACAGGGTTGATCATGTGACACTCGACCTCGACCCCGTAAAAGATGTCGCCTTCGATCTTGAGCGAACCGCCATCAACACCCACCAAGGCACATTCCGCATTCGCCGTCTGTTTATAGACGCCGTCATAGGGGCTGGCCCAAAGGGCGGCAGGCAGGAACGCCAGTCCAAAGGATATATTCGTCAAACTCAGTCGCATCAGAGTTGCATGTTTGCGCAATTCCGCCTGATGTTTCAATCTTTGATCGCACTCAAAGGGCAACAACGCGCTGCCCCTGTGCAGAAGGGCGACACTTCGATTTCCCCGAAAGCAGCCCAGAGTGACGATTGCACCCTGTTGCGTTGCTCGCTAGCGTGCGGGCAAATGACAGGAGAACAACCATGAGCGTAATCGAATCCAAACTGGCCGAACTGGGCGTGACATTGCCCGATGCACCCGCCCCCGCTGCCAACTATGTGCCCTATGTGATTGCGGGCGACATGGTTTATGTCTCGGGGCAGATCTCGGCCAATGCTGATGGCATGATCAAAGGCAAGCTGGGTGCCGATATAGACGCGGAGGCAGGTGCTGCTGCGGCCAAGACCTGCGCTGTCAGCTTGCTCGCGCAACTCAAGGCTGCTTGCGGTGGCGACATTGACCGGTTGGTGCGGGTTGTGAAGCTGACGGGTTTTGTCAATTCGACGCCTGATTTCGGCGATCAGCCCAAGGTGGTCAACGGTGCCTCCGACTTTATGGTTGCCGCTTTGGGCGACAAGGGCCGCCATGCGCGGTCTGCGGTTAGTGCCGCCAGCCTGCCGTTTGGTGTTGCTGTGGAAATCGAAGCGATTTTCCAGATCAAATGACACTGCCTGCGTCTTTCTTTGCACGCCCCATCACCCACCGCGCCTTGCATGATCGCAAGGCCGGGCGGGTGGAGAATAGCGTGAAATCCATTCAGGCGGCGCTTGATGCAGGATACGGGATCGAAATGGATGTGCAGTTGACCAGTGATGGTCATGCAATGGTGTTTCACGATGATACGCTGGACCGGCTGACAGCGGAAAAGGGGCCGGTGCGTGATCGCACGCGGGCGGCGTTGGAAGCGATCCCGCTCACGGATGACGGCGGCATGATCCCGTCGCTTGAGACGGTACTTACATTGGTGAACGGGCGGGTGCCGCTACTGATCGAGATCAAGGATCAGGATGGCGCGATGGGCGCGCATGTGGGAACGCTGGAAAGGGCGGTTTGTGCGGCACTTGAGGATTACACCGGCGATGTCGCGCTGATGTCGTTCAACCCTCATTCCGTGGCTGCCTGCGCAGAGCTGGCGCCAGATATTCCGCGCGGGATCACCACCTCCAGTTATCAGGCGGTGTTCTGGCCCGAAGTCCCCGCCGAAACCCGCGATGTCCTGCGTGAGATTCCCGACTACGACCGCGTGGGCGCATGCTTTATCAGCCACGAATCCACAGACCTTGATCGGCCACGTGTTGCAGACCTCAAAGCCCAAGGCGCGCATATCTTCACGTGGACAATCCGGTCGGCACAGGCCGAAGCCGAGGCCCGTCGGATCGTGGATAATGTGACATTCGAGGGTTACTTGGCTTGACGCCGCACCCAATGCACACAAGTTGCAGGGTATGAGCGACGCACCCATCGAAA
>CAYZKE010000354.1:0-4111 GCA_964478505.1 uncultured Loktanella sp. | reverse complement strand
TTCCGCTCTTCGCAGGCCATCCTGACGGTCGTGGACAAGACATTCACAGGTGACCGCGCGGCGGGCATGGACGACAACCTGAGCCACCGCGCGTTCAAGGAAAACATGCCCGGTCGTGTTGATCTGTGGCCCGTGATCGAAAAATCCGAGGCCGCGCCCGACCGCGAATGGTTCAAGCCCGTCGATGAACCCAGCAGCACCGACCACACCGTTCTGATGGCCCAGCGCGTGGCGGAAAAGATCAGATATATGATCGCCCATGAAACCATCCCCGAAGAGATAGGGAACACCGGCGACTTCATCCGGCGCCCGATCACCGAGGGCGATTTCCTGATCCTTGTGCAGCGCCGGTCCGAGCTTTTCGCCGAAATCATCCGCGCCTGCAAATCGGCGGGCCTGCAAATTGCGGGCGCCGACAGGCTCCGTGTGGGGGCGGAACTTGCGGTCAAGGACCTTGCGGCGGTGCTGCGGTTTCTGGCCCTGCCCGAAGACGATCTGTCGCTTGCCGCCGCCCTTCGTTCCCCGCTGTTCGGCTGGAGCGAGCAAGATCTTTTCACCCTCGCACATCACCGTCCCGAGAAGGCTTTTCTATGGGAAACCCTGCGCAATGCGGATTACCCCGAAACGCTGGCGATCCTGAATGATCTGCGCAGTAAGGCGGATTTCCTGCGTCCTTACGACCTGATCGAACGCATTCTCACCCGCCACGACGGGCGGCGCAAATTGCTGGCGCGACTAGGGCCAGAGGCGGAGGACGGGATCGACGCGCTACTGTCGCAGGCACTTGCCTATGAAAATACCGCTGTGCCGAACCTCACCGGATTTTTATCGTGGATGGATACCGATGATCTCGAGGTCAAGCGCCAGATGGACAGCCAAGGTGACCAGATCCGTGTGATGACGGTGCACGGCGCAAAGGGGCTCGAGGCACCAATCGTCATTCTGCCCGATACCGCGAAACGCGATGTACAGGTCAAACAGGAAATCCTGCCAGCGGACGACCATGTCATCTGGAAGCCCCCGGCAAAATCTGCGTCCCCTGCGGTCATTGCCCTGCGCGAGGATGTCATTGCCAAACAAACCCGCGAACGCCTGCGCCTGCTTTACGTCGCAATGACCCGCGCCGAAAAATGGCTGATCGTCGGGGCAGCAGGTGACGTGGGCGAGGGTGACGCAAGTTGGTACAATATCGTCGCCGACGGCATGCGCGCCTGCGGTGACTATGACGCGAAACTGGGCGATCTTAAGTTACGTCGCGTGTCAGAACTGACATGGGATGCGCCCGCTCTGCAGGAAAAGTCACCCGTCAAGAAAACACAGGTTACGCCGCCCGCGTTCGGTGAACTGCCCGTTCCGGCACAGACCAAGACCATCTCGCCTTCTGAACTGAAAGGCGACAAAATCCTCCAAGGCGATCCAGCGGGCGACAACCAAGAAGACGCGATGGAGCGCGGCACGCAAATTCATAAACTTCTCGAACATCTCCCCTTGGCCGCCCCAACAGAAAGGGAGGCCCTTGGTCTGCAACTTTTGCAAAATGACGACACGGCCCTGGTCGCAGAGGTGATGGCATTGATCGACAACCCTGATCTGGCTTGGATCTGGGGCGCTGATGCCTTGAACGAGGTCGATATCACTGCCGACATTCCCCAACTTGGCCGCATCCACGGCACAATCGATCGCCTGCTGATCGGGTCCGATACCATCACGGCGATCGACTATAAATCGAACCGTTTGGTACCGACAAAGCCCGAGGATACGCCCATCGGGCTCGCACGCCAGCTTGCCGCCTATGACAACGCGCTGCGGCAAATCTATCCCGATCATACAATCAGGACCGCTATTCTCTGGACCCACACCGGAACCTTGACCACTTTATCGCAAGAGCATCTTCACGAAGCCCTGAACACGCTTGCGGCATCTTGACCATCATGGACAGGGTACCTAGTTTCCCACTTCAACGCATTTCGCCAAGGAGCACCCCAATGGCAACCGTAGCAGTAACCGACGCAACCTTTGACGCCGAAGTCCGCCAGTCCGATATCCCCGTTGTTGTGGATTTCTGGGCAGAATGGTGCGGCCCTTGCAAACAGATCGGCCCCGCTCTGGAAGAGCTGTCAGCCGAAATGGAAGGCCGCGTGAAGATCGTCAAAGTGAACGTGGACGAAAACCCCAACTCCCCCGCCCAGATGGGCGTGCGCGGCATTCCTGCGCTTTTCGTTTTCAAGAACGGCGAAGTTGTCTCGAACAAGGCAGGCGCGGCACCCAAGGCAGCGATTCAAGGCTGGATCGAAGAGTCGATCTAAGCGCTACGCGCATCAGGTATCAAAGGGCGTCCTATGCGGGCGCCCTTTTTCGTTCAAACGGGCCAACCGTGGCCGCGCAACACATTGCGGATCTTCTTGGCTGCCTCTGGCCTGCCTGCGTTGATGGCGCGCTGCTGGAGGAACCAGAAAAGATAGGCCGCAAAATCCGGCCTGTGGCCATGGACCAGATCAAACGCGCTTTCGGCACCAATGTCGGCCACGTTCAGCGCGATATGGTGAAAGTCTGATTTTCCGAACAGAATGAGCGGTTTACCAAAGAAATACCCCTCAAAACCAACAGCCGAATTCTGCGTAACGATGTAATCGCAGTTCTTTAAATTCTGGTTTGTGCCTTGCTCATCAAGCGTGAGGCGATCTTCACGCGCGACCAAGGCTGCAAGGGCATGGCGCTCTTCTGCGGAATATGTCTCGGACGGATGAAGCGTCACAACGATATGTTTGTTTGGCTCTTCCTCTAGGACCGTTTTGACCATCTCCAAAGGGCTACAGGATTGAAAAGACCGCCGGCGCAAAAGCTGCCCTTGCAAGGGCACATAGACAAAGCCGTCCTGACGGGCGTTGAGCGGCGCTTCATCGAACAGACGTTGCCGCCAGAACCGGTAGAAATTTGCGGCCTTGCGCGGTTCAACAGCGGCCGGATCGAACCGCTCTTTCGCAACAGGCCATTCCCAACGCTCGGCCTCTTTCTCGATATGCCAGAACGGATAGATATAGGTTTTGCGAAACGTCAGACCGCGCCCGTTCGCTGGCGGGTCCATCAGATAAAGGCCACGCCCCGGCCGCGCCTTGGCACGCAGGCGCGCAAAATCATCGTCGTCGTCATAAGCAATTGAAAGCCCAGCGCCACTGAGCACCTCGCCCACCTTTTTGATAAAATTGTGTTTGCCGCGCTCGGCCTGATTGCGCAGCGGCGGCGGAAGGTAAAAGGTCACAGTGTCTCGGGCGCTCATGCGGCGAAAGCTAGCCGCGCCTGTGGGCAGGAACAAGCCGTGCGGGGTTGTTTGCCCGCATTTGGCCCGCCATATATGCGGGAGGCGACAAGGAGCAGATGATGGCAAGTGAAGAATTTCCCGGCTGGCACGGAACGACAATCATCGGTGTCCGCAAGGGCGGGCAGGTTGTGATTGCCGGTGATGGCCAAGTCAGCCTTGGACAGACCGTCATCAAAGGCACCGCGCGCAAGGTCCGGCGCCTGTCACCCGGCGGGCAGGACGTGATCTGCGGTTTTGCCGGATCAACGGCAGATGCCTTTACCCTGCTTGAGCGTCTGGAAAAGAAACTCGAAGCCACCCCCGGTCAACTGGCGCGCGCGAGCGTTGAATTGGCCAAGGACTGGCGCACCGACAAATACCTGCAAAAGCTCGAGGCGATGCTGATCGTCAGCGACGGATCCGAACTTTTTGTGATTACTGGCGCCGGTGATGTGCTGGAACCGGAACATGATATCGCCGCCATCGGATCAGGCGGCAACTATGCGCTGGCCGCTGGTCGCGCCCTGATGGGCACCGAGAAAGACGCCGAAACAATCGCACGCGAAGCTATGGCGATTGCTGCTGATATCTGTGTTTACACCAATGGCAACCTGACGGTTGAAGCCATTAAAGCATGATCGAACGTGACGATCTCCGCGCCGCTGTCGCGAGTGGTTTGTTGTCTGAAAGACAGGCCGCAGACCTGATCAGCCTGTCTGACAGTCGCCGTGGCGCGCGCGAAAACCTGAACCCCGGTGATGAACCCTTCGAGCTGTTCAAAGGGTTCAACGAGATTTTCATCGTTGTCGGGCT
>CAYZKE010000353.1:0-4119 GCA_964478505.1 uncultured Loktanella sp. | reverse complement strand
AGCAGGATGACATCCGCGCCCGCCTCTTGCGCGGCACGCACACCAGCGGCGCGGTCTTTGGCCACCCACGTGGGCGCAAAGGCGGCCAGAAGCAGCGGCTCATCCCCTGTCTGATCCGCTTTATGGTCGCGCTCACTGACACGCACGGGGCCTTCAAGGCTGCCACCATAGCCCCGTGACACGACATGTGGGGTCCGGCCGCGATCTATAAGGCGCGCGATCAAAGCGATGGTCGTCGGTGTCTTGCCCGTCCCTCCGGCATTGATATTGCCAATACAAATGACCGGCACATCGGTCTTCACCTTGGCGGGCCGGCGCAGGCGGCGTGCGGTGCCAGCGGCGTAAAGTGCAGCCAAGGGCGCCAATGCGCGCGCGATTAACGTGGGGTGATCAGGTGGGGTGAACCAGAAGGACGGTGCGCGCATCTATGAAACCAACTCTTCCAGACGTAGCTGGATAAATGTTGCGATACGGTTGGTCACCGTTGCCCCGCGCGATGTCACATCCCAGGCCGCATGTGCAAGTTCTGCCGTCTTGTCAGCTGCAAGCAACGTTTCCACCGCCTGCCCAAGATCATCACCAGAGCGCAGCAAACGGGACGCGCCTGCCGCATTCAACCGTGCTGCATGACGTTGAAACGGAGCCACCTGAGGGCCGTACAGGACAGCGGACCCCAGAGCTGCCGCCTCAAAGGGATCGCGACACCCTTTGCCGTCCAGCGTCCCCCCCAGATAGGTAATCGGCGCGATGCGGTACCACAGGCCAAGCTCCTCTTCGGTGTCGACCACATAGACCTGCGTAATCTCGGATGGTTCCGGCTCGTCCGACCGCAAAGCGACATTAAAGCCCTTCCCACGCATTTGTTCCGCTATGTCACAGGCAGCCGTCGCATCCTGCGGGACGACAATCAGCAAGAGACGATGCGCACGTCTGCTTGCAGCGTGATGTGCCTTTGCAATGTAACCGGTTTCGCACGCCGGTGTAGCCGCCGCGAGCCAGACAGGGCGTGTCCCGATGGCTTTGGAGATTTCGGTCCGCTCGGTTTCGCTACAGGGCAATGTTGGCGCGCAGTCTTCCATTGCACCCGTGACCAAGACGTTGTCCGCAGGCGTGCCTGCATAGATCAGCCGGTCCGCGGCTGCCTGATCAAGTGCAAGAACAGCCTCGAACTGCGACAACATAGAGCGCCGCGCACCGGGCACCCATTTGCCGGCTATATCATCAAGACCTTCGGCCGTCGCATCGACAAAGATGGCCGGGACCTTGGCATTATCCAGTTCTGACAAGAGTATTGGATCAAGATCGCCCTTCACCCATATGCTCATGGCTGGTTGCCAATGGGCAATGAAGGCGCGGATATCTTTACGCCCTTGCGGCTCCGGCAAGGCGCGTTGGGCATATTCCGGCACCCAGTGCAGCAGCGTTGCCACCACATGGATGGGATCGCCGTCTTCGGCCAGCTTCCGGTCAAGAGTCTCTATCGCCATCAACTGGTCAGGACGGCTACATCGCGCCCAGATGATCGTACCCGCAGGGCGGGGTGGCTGTTCGGCCAGTGGCTTTTTGCGGTCATGTGACCCCAAGCCTGCCAGATAGGCTGCGATTGCGAGGGATCTTGCCATGTCCTGACCGGTGGCCTTGCCTTAGCTATCGAGTTCTTCAGTGGGCGACGCCGCTGTTTCCTCGTCCCGCAAGCGGTGGATGTGTGCAATGAAGTACCGCATATGCGCATTGTCTACAGTGCGCTGTGCCGCACCCTTCCATGCATTATAGGCCGCTTCATAGTTCGGGTACATGCCAACGATATCAATGGCATCCACATCCTTGAATGCGTTCTTGGTCGGATCAATCAGCTCACCGCCAAAAACGAGGTGCAGGCGTTGTGTCATGGGTAAACCTTTGCGAAATAACGTGTCGGAGACAGTCTAGGCCTTTGGCGCGGATGGCTCAAGCCGTGCAAGCAGATCACCATGAAGCCGTGGACCGGCGGCAAGAACACCGGGGACCTGAGGGAGGGTGTTGTTGAAGCGGAGCGGCGCCCCGTGTTGGTCGGAAATCGTGGCGCCTGCCTCTTGCACGATCAATGCCCCCGCCGCGATATCCCATTCCCAACTGGGGCGCAGGGTGATCATTCCGTCGAAACTGCCTTCGGCCGCAAGGCAAAGCCTGTAGGCAAGCGATGACCTGAACGCGCGCTTGATCGGGGGGAGCGTCCCGTCTTTCCAGAACCGCGCATCGAAATTCGGCCTTGCGCCAAGAATTGTCGCATCATCAATTAGGGGGTCAGAGGCATGGATCGCCGCACCGTTCAGCGTCGCACCGCCACCTATTTCGGCGGCAAACATCATATCGCGCATCGGCAGATAGATTGCGGCGGCAACGGGTTTGCCATTCTCGGTCACGGCGAGTGAATGTGCCCAATCCTTGCTGCCTTCAATAAAGGCGCGGGTGCCGTCGATGGGATCAATGATAAACTGGCGCTGCGTCTCAAGGCGGGCCGCGTTGTCCTCGGTTTCCTCCGACAGCCAGCCATACTCGGGCCGCTCTGCTTGCAGGAAATTCTCCAGCATCGCGTTCACGGCAAGATCCGCCGCCGTCACCGGCCCCGCGCCATGCGGTTTATCGGTCACATCGGGATTTTGCTGAAAATACCGCTTGGCAATGTCGCCCGACTGGCGCGCTGCTTGCACAAGCAGTGCAAGATCAGGCTCCGGCAAGCGTCAATCCTTCAACCAGCAACGAGGGAACGACGCGCGACAGATGCTCGCGGCCGTCATTGGCAGGCTGGATCGTCAACAACATCTCGCGCAGGTTACCCGCAACGGTACATTCGTTGACAGGATAGGCGATTTCACCGTTCTCGACCCAGAAACCAGCCGCACCGCGTGAATAATCGCCAGTGTTAGGATTGATGGTTGAACCGATCATCGAGGTCACCAGAAGCCCTGTGCCCATCTCGCGGATCAGATCATCGCGCGATTTCTGGCCTTGGGTCAGTGCCACATTCGTCAGGCTCGGGGATGGCGGCGATCCGGTGCCACGCGCGGCATTTGCCGTGCTTGGCATCCCAAGCTTGCGGCCTGTCGCCAGATCAAGCGTCCAGCCCGTCAGGACGCCATCATCGACAATCGCACGCCGGGATGTCGCCAAACCTTCGGCATCAAAGAGCTTTGATCCGGTGACACGCATGCGGTGAGGATCCTCAATAATCGACAAGCCCTTGGGCAGAACCTGTTGACCAATGGCATCGCGCAACCAGCTTGAGCCGCGTGCGATCATGGATCCATTGCTGGCTTGCAGAAGACTCCCGATCAGGGTGCTCGCGACGCGTTCATCAAACAGCACCGGATAGGCCCCGGTACGGGGACGTTTCGCGCCCGCCCGTTCCACCGCACGTTCCGCCGCGATGCGTCCGATTTCTTCGGCGTCACGCAGATCGGCCTGAAACACGCGGCTGTCATAGTCATAATCGCGTTCCATCCCTGTGCCGGTGCCGCTGATCGCCACACAGGACAGACCACGATCACTGCGGGCATAGCCCGCAGAAAAACCGTTCGTTGCAGCCAGATGGATGCGGCGGCGCCCGTAACCTGCCGACGCGGATTGCACCTGTGAAACACCTGCATTGCGCAGGGCCGCCGCCTCGGCGCGCGTTGCGTCGTCTTGCAGCGCGGCAGGATCGGGTTCGTCGCTGGGATCATAAAGTTCCAGCGCCTCGGTCGCAGTATTGCTTGCCAGTTGTGACGGATCAGCAAGTCCCGCATGGGGGTCTTCAGGCGCTTCCTTGGCCATTGCAACAGCCCGTTCCGCCATCTGGATCAGCGTCTCTGGCTTGGTATCGGATGACGACACACAGGCCTGGCGGTTGCCAACAAAGACGCGCAACCCAATGTCGATGCCCTCGGACCGCTCTGCCTGTTCCAAGGCGCCTTCACGCACAGTAATGGAGATCGACGTGCCATCCACGGCAATCGCATCGGCGGCATCTGCGCCAGCGCGCTTGGCGGCTTGCAAAATCTGATCGGAAAGGTCTGAAAGAGATTGGGTCATCGTGTGTCCTTTGCTTGCTCAAAGACCTAGTGCGCCAAGGTCTGACCCGCAAGACCAAGGGTGGTGCAA
>CAYZKE010000352.1:0-4123 GCA_964478505.1 uncultured Loktanella sp. | reverse complement strand
GAGGATGCGCTGGCGCTCAAAGCGGTGGGCGTCGATGCAATTCAAGTGTCCAGCCACGGCTCACGCCAGCTCGACAGCGCACCGCCCCCCATTCTGGAATTGGCAAAGATCAGAGACGCTCTCGGCCCAGACTTCCCGCTGTTTTACGACACTGGCCTGCGCAGCGGCGAAGACGTGGTCAAAGCCTACGCCCAAGGTGCAAACTTCACCTTCTTCGGACGCGTCCTGCAATTTGCCATTGCGGCAGGCGGCGAAGAAGGGCTGCGTGAACTCTGGAACGTTCTGAAAAACGAGACCAGCATCACACTTGCACAGATTGGCAAGCGGTCCCTGATCGCAGAGACCGCTGACAAAGGCTAGGCCGCAAGTGCGCTTTCGGTTGCGACACCTTCAAACGCCACCCACTTGAGGTCCCCGTCATAGCGCTGGGACATGGCCCCCTTCTCATCAAGCGTGAACAAATGCAGCCAGTTGTTGTCAAAAAGCGCGCGCACATTGGGGTGCTTCTCAAGGATCGCCGTGATCGCTTCGGCTGGCGCTTCGACACAGACCGAAAGCCGCAGCGGATCATGGGCATAACCCGCGCCATCATGGACCGACTGCCATGGCAACCCGCCGCGCAACACGCCACCGTTGCCCTCAACCACACCCACGCCACCAGAGACATTGTGCAAAAGCTTGTTGCCCGCCCCAAAGACGTCCGGTGCCACGACAGACCCGTAATATTGCAGGCTGATCCAGCTTGCGACGACGACGGGGGCGGTCAGGATCAACTCAAGCACACCGAAGCCCTCATCCTTTTGCCAGTCATAGTCATGCAGGAACGCACGCCCCGCCAGCCCTTTGCCTTTGGTCCGCGACCGCGGTGCCGCGATGAACGCCTTGCACCCTGCCAGCGCCCACTCGGGCCGTGTCTCCGACCAGTCACGGCTCCGCCTTGCCACGTCATCGCCATTGGCGGCACGCGGCAGGCGCAACGCACGCTCAGTCCGTGCCAGCTTGCCCGACGAGGCCAGCCAGTCACGGGCCTTTGCAAGGTGGCTCAGGTGCCCGTGCCCCGTAAAATCACCGTCATAGATCGTGACATCATCTGTCGTCGTGTCGTGCAACCCGCCGACAAAGAGCGTGTCCTCGGGGATCGCGATTCCATTCTTGGACAGCCCTGCCCGCACGTCCTTGTCGTTCAGGATCCCCGCCAAAAGCCGCGCGTTCACTTCACCCGAATATCCGCCACAGGCACCGCAGTGCAGCGCGCTGGCATGCGGGTTGTTCACAACATTCGCGCCATGCCCAAAGAGCAGCACAAGCGGCGCAAAATTGCCGGTCAGGGACATTGCGCCCAGAATTGACGTCGCCGCCCCGATCCGGTCTTCCAGACCAAAGCTTGGGTCCAGAACGGGCACCTGTTTATCCGGTCCCTTTGCGTGGTCGCGCCCCAGGGCGTCACGCAGCAGTTTGCCCATGTAGACAGGTCCGCTTGCTTCCACGAAAGCAAAGGACGATACCGCCGCAAGCTTGAACCGCCCCCAAGCCCGTCCCGCACGCGCGGCAAAGCGCGCGTTCAGATCAGCGGTGACGTCGGCCTTACTGCCTGCTTTGCTTGTCACACCGTGGTTCAGCAAAACCGGAAGGCGCTGTTCGGCCACATCAGAGGCAAAGCTCTGGTGTGATGCGGTCAGTCCAAAGAAGCCCGCAAACCCCAGCGTCTGAATAGCAGGGTCAACGCTTTCCAACGCCCGCCGGAAAACCTCAGACCGCACATCGATGCAGAATGCGGCCTGTAGCGCGGGCCGACCTTCGGCCGTTGGCACAGGCGCGCTGGCAAGTGTTTCGGCCAGCGCGCGCTGTCCGGCAAACTCTGCTGCCGCCTGCAGCGCCGCGTCTATCAGGTGATCGGATGACGGCGTCGCAGGTGTTGCGTGTGCCTTCGCAATCTCCGCCCACTTCTTTTCGATATCTTTGGCGTACTTCACATAGAGCGCCTGTTCCCAGACCAGACGGATCGTCAGCAAATCTGTCGTCGTCAGATCAGTTCCGCCTGCAAGCTCTGCCTGCCACAACCGATAGCGCGCAACCTGCGACCAGCCGCCAAGCCCCAGCAGCAACTGGTGAAAATATGTCTCCGTTGCCTCAGGTGACAGCCCCAGCACATCAACCGCTGCAACAAGTGCCGTGCGCGTCCGTGCAGGTGTATTCGCAACCAGCTCTCCAAAGCCACCAAGACCTGCAATTTCGGGCGTCAGATCACGGCTGGCAAAGTCCCGCCACGCATCAAAGGCACGCCGCCCGGGCTTGTTCTGCCACAGCGCCTGACCTGCATCAAAGTAACCTGCGGCCCAGCTTCCGAAACGGTCGTTCACGATGCCGGGCCAGTCGATCCCTGACACCTCAAATGCAAGGTCCGCAATAGTTGGGAGCGCCTCGGGCGACGGTGCGTCTTGTCCTGTTGCAGCCTTGAGTGCCGGAATATCCCTAGCAGCCTCCGGGAACTTTGCCAGCGCTGCGGTCAAATCGGCATCGTTGATGGTCCCGCCGTCGATTTTCGTCCGGTACCAGTCGCGCGGCATAGTCACCGCTGTTCCAGCGACCCTGTCCAACAGCGCCGCGACCTGCGGTAAACTGTTCTCAGTTTGGCCGAGAAACGGGTTCACCGCGACAGAAGATGGCAGCGGCCAAAGCGGTGGAATAGCGCGGCCTGCGGCCTCGGCCTTGGCGATCACTTCCAGATGCGCACCGGAATAGCCTGCGTATGTTTCCGCTTTCATTGTTCTGCTCCTTTGCTGGATGGTGTCTGCTTCCAACCGCCGATCATCCGGTCAGAGATTGCGTTGATGTAAAGCCCGTTGGACAAGTGCACCCGAAGGCCCTGCGCGGCGGGATGGTAAGACCACAGCGGCAATGTTGCCTGCGCAAGAGCCACCAGACCAAAGCTGACCATCGCCAGCAGGATCAGCGCCCATTCCAGCGCGCTTGCAGGCGGTGTCGCCGGAAGTGTCCCCGCCGTGAGCCATTCGGAAACGCGCTGCAGGACAAGGTAGCTGACAGTCACAGCCGCCGCATAAACCGCTGTCCGTTGTGTGAGCGCACGCGGTGCCTCATCCGCAAAACCCTGGGCCAGAAGATAGGCAACACCGAAGATCAGGATCGTACCAAGCGCCACAGCTTGCGGTGACTTCCCGCCAAAATCAAAGCCCAGCCCGAGGATTGCATACACCACGCCATAGATCACCAAGGCCACCACGAACGCCCGTGCCACCGCACCAAGATCAGGCACAGCCACAGGCCCCGGCTTGCGGATGGCCGCAACATTCTGCACGGCGTTACCAGCGGACAAAAAGGCATGCGCCTTGTAAAGCGAGTGCGCCACGATGTGGAGCAGGGCCAGCGGGAAGAGCGCCAGACCGCATTGCAGGATCATAAAGCCCATCTGCGCTATTGTGGACCACGCAAGAGAGGTTTTGACAGTCGACTGCGTCAGCATCACCAAGCCGCCAAAAAGCGCTGTAAAACCGCCGATTAATACCAGAATGGCCAGCACCAAAGGTGACAGCAGCATCACATCGGCAAAGCGGATCAGAAGAAAACCACCTGCGTTGACGACGCCCGCATGCAGCAAGGCGGACACAGGTGTCGGTGCCTCCATGACTTCGGTCAACCAGCCATGGGTCGGGAACTGCGCCGATTTCAGGATGGCCGCAAGCCCCAGCAGTGCAGCCGCCGCCAGTGCCAGCCCGCCACCCGTTCCTTCTGCAGCCGCGCTCAGGATCACCGAGATTTGCGTCGTGCCATATGTGCTGACAAGCATGAGCATCGCACCAAGCACCGCAGCATCCCCGATCCGTGCCATAATGTATTTCTTCCGCGCCGCTCTCTGGGCCGCCACGCGCTCTGGATAAAAGAGCAAGAGCTTGTGCAGGAATGCGCTCGTTGCGACCCATGCTGCGAAGAACTGGAACAGATTGCCCGCCTGAATGAGAAAGAGAACCGCGGCAAGCGTCGCCAAGAGCCAGAATGTGAAAACATCCTGCCGTGCTTCGCCGTCCAGATAGGTCCGCGCATAGCGCACCACCACCCAGCCGATGAACGTGACCAGCAACAACATCACAACACTGACGATATCGAG